>JABMRP010000143.1 GCA_013202535.1 Planctomycetota bacterium | reverse complement strand
CCCGAACTCGGCGGGCGCCACGGACCCGCGAGACTTGTGCCGCCCGGCCCAAACTTGATCAGCAGCACCCGGTTGTCGAGATAGTCGCCGACCGTCCAGCCGAAGCAGAGTTCCGGTCCGATCGCATTGCGCGCGGCGCTTCGCCCGATGGTCAACGGGCACTTCGTGTCGTAGTAAGACAGCCACACGTCGTCGCGCACGATCCAATTTCCATCATTGTCCAGGAGATGTTTGTAGCGCGCCGCGGTGGCCGGGTCTTGTGACAAGGTTTCCAGCGTACCCTTTTGCCCCGGTTTTCCTTGGATGACCCCATGTCCCTCCATGTTCGATTGGCCGGCCAGGACGAACACCTTCAGCGGAGTCTTCCCTGGCTGCTCGGCCACGGCGGGTCCGGCAAGAATCAGCACGGCCCATGCCGCAAGCAGCGAACCGCGGTGAACGAATCTTCTCTCGACTCGCATCGGAATCTCCTTAGGTGGGATGGTCTTTGGCAAGCTCAACGGTGGTCTTACCGGCGGGGATACCCAGCCTGTAACTCCCGGCCGGATCTTTCGATAGGGTCACGCCCCGGCCTTCCCGCAGTTTCCACGCACCCGGGACAGCCACGACAATCTCGCCCGCCGGATGGTCGGCCGGCATGTCAATCGTCAGGACGGCTGATTCGACGCGCAGACTTGCACCAAAAGGGGCCGTCAGTGCCAACGACTTGGCGGTTACCGTCCCTGGGGCGCCCAGCGCCAACACCAAACCCGAGCCGCGGTTCTGTATCGAAGCAGCCGTGCCCTGAAACGAAACATCGGCGACCTTTGCCGTGGCGGGGCTCTCGGACAGGAAGGCGTAATCGGTCCCCCAGTCACTACGGATGGTGATGACCCTGCCGTCGGGAGAAGTGGCGAAGGTCGGGACCTTCTCGTCCGGCTTGCGCGGGAACATGGCGACGTAGTAGCTGCCATCGCCAGGCAACGTCAACTGAAGCAGATCCTGATATTCAAAGAAGGCGGGCACGTCGGCGGCCGAGGGCTTCAGCCCGTAGCGAAGGGTGTGCCGCGGCGTGCCGGCCGGACTGGCAACATAATACTCCAGATCCATCCCGAATTGCCCCAGCGCGGTGAAGCGATCGCCGCCCAGCGCGCGGGGACCCGCGACCTTCTGGCCCGGGGCGTCGGCGAGGAACTTCGCGCGGTCGGCGGTCTCGGCCGGAGTGCCGATCTTCTCCGAGAGCGTCCAGAAGTGCCATTGGGTTGGCTGATTACCGCCGACCGTGTCGCGCAAGATAATGTAACTGATGCCGTCGGCGTCATCGTCGTTGACCGACATCAGTTGGCGCTGCCAGGTCATCGGCAGACGGCCCGCTTTGAGAGTCGTCGGAAACGCCGGAGCGGCATCCGGAATGGAAAAAACTTGCGACCAAGTACCCGTGAGTTCAAAACGGGCGCTGGCGTAGTCCATCCGCGGCAGGGCCGCAAAACCATCCTGGCTGGCCCGACCGGTGAAGCCTGTTGGCGGGGCCGCGTTCCCGGGCTTATGGCTTGCGGCCGGCATCACGCGATTGAGCAGCATCGAATGCAGGTTGCTATAGGGATAGCCGTTGAACTCCCCGCTGATCGGTACGCCCCGGGCGAACCACTTGGAGATCGCGCCCGTTTCCGACGGCCAGATCTCGCCGTCCGGATTAGTCGCAAACTGTGAGATGAATAGCAGAAAATTCTCCGTATCCGTGCCCGTACCGTTGCGGAGAAGGTATCCCAGGCGACGAATGTGCTCCGAGCGCCAGTGGGGAGCTTTTGCCGGCAGGTCGGGATCGCTGTACAATCGCTCTTGGCCGCCCATCCCCTCGCCCATGATGTAGGTCATCCCCGTCTTCTTCCAGCTCCATTGCATGACGGCGGAGTACTGTGGATCGAGCTTGAGATAGGCCTTTGCCAATAAACCACCCATACCCCATCGATCACCCCGCTCGCCGCGGCCATGCGGGGCCGACACGCGCGGGTACAGGCCCGGCCCGCTGGGTTTGGGCTGTCCCCGCACTGCGCGCACGGGCAGTTCTCGCTGGGGATCACCCGGGGTGAGCAGCCTTTCGTAAAGCATGCCCATCTTCTTGAATTTCGGGTCGGACAGGAAATCGCCGAATCCTGCTTGCTGGGCCGCGATGGCATAGAACATCAGTTTCGAGATCGACACGCGGGCGTAGTGACTGCTCTCGTTCCAGTAGCCGTCGTCGTCGACCGTCTTGTCGAGCCAGTCCCGCATCCGCCGGGTCGGACCCTCGGCCCATTGCCGCGCCATGGGGTGATCCTTGAGCAGGCAGGCCAGCACGCCCTGATTCAGCGTATGGGCGATTGTCATGTTCGGGTTGCCCGATCGGTAACCTCGCGCGCTCGACCAGTTGGCCGGGCTTGCCGCGTAGTATGCCAGATAGGCTATGCGGGCACGAAGAAGCTTACGCTCGGCGGGCGTTACGAGATCGGAGTCGATGATCGCGTCGAACTGACCGGCCAAGTGGCCCACTTTTCGCATCAGATCGAATTCGCCCATGCGGGCCAGCAGATCTTCCAGGGATTGGACGGCATGATCGTTGGTCAGCCCGCTCATCGCATCGGGATTGGCTTCGGCGGCCCGTGACATCTCCGTGGCATTCATGATCAGCCACGGGTGCTTCTCGGCGCCATCGGGCCAGTCGAGAACCATATCTTTCACCGCGTCCAATCCCAGCGGCGGACCGGCCGCGGGGCCTTTGAGCTGTGAGTACCGGGTAAACTTCCGTTGCGGGTCGTCGCCTTCGCCGATGCTCCAGACGCGGGCGCCCGAAGCATTATTGACGCGAAGCACTACCGAGCCGTCGGCTTGCTTGATTAGCGGGATCGCCTTGGGCTCGAAATGAGCGAACGGCGCCTCGCCCCCCTCGACGGGCAAGACCCAACGCTGCGGACTGCGTCGCACCAGGACAAGCTCGCGCCGGCCGTCGGCAAACTGGAGGTAGACGTCCGGCTGCGTGAACTCGTCCCACCAATCACCCCAGGGGGACAGCTTGGTGATCGTCCCGGCCGGGTACTCGCTGACCGGACGTTCCAGCCAGTTCGACTTCTCGATGTCTTTGGCGCCGCTCTGCTTGCCCGCCGCTTCCTTGGGAAACTGCAGCGTCAGCGCGGGCAGGCCCGGCGTCAATCGCAGATCCCAACCGTCCTGGGGCTTCTGTTGGGCCACCTCGGTTTCAAAGATCAGCCCCCGGCCGCCGGCGTCCAGGCGGGTGATGACCTCGAGCGTATTGCCGTCGGCGTACGTGTACAGGCAACGGGCACGCACGAAGACCGGCCCGGTATCGACAATACCGGCAGTGTAGGACGTGATCGGTGTCGTGCCGAACATGCGGCTGCCGCCAAACCACGTGCCGTCGGCCAGTCGCATGCCCAGGACCGGAGCGGGCACCTGTGCCGGTTCCGCCGCCGGGTCGTAAGATTTCTCGCCCACCAGCAGGCGGACGCCGAACCGGGCGGTTGTCGCTTCGGCATGTCCGGCCTTGGTTGAGAGCGACAGATCCGTCTTGGCCTTCTGCGCGTCCGGCGTGGGGCTGCTGCTTACCGTGTAGGTCTGCGTCGTCTGTGGCTCCAGCTTCGCGACGACGAAGGAGAGTCTGGCCGACTTGACGAATTCCGTGCCCGGCCAAAGCATGACCTCCGAGAGTTGACAGGCCCGCGGACCCTGGGGGCCGGTGAGCTGGACCGAGCCCGCCAGACAGCGGCCCTGGGAGGCCGAGAAAGGATAGGTGACCACCTCATCGGTCCATGTCAGACCGAGGTGTTCGCTGACGACGATTTGCGTCTCGCCGCGGCTCGGACCGGCCGCCAATGCAGGCCCAAGACAGACGGCCACGCAGACCAGCAACGGCAATCGGGTGACCATGGGCCATGTCGCGACGGCTCTTTCTCGTCGGAAGATCTTCGCCATGTTTAGGCTCCCTTTATCACGGTCGTGCGAGTATCATCGTAATCCACGATGGGAGCAGATGCCAACAAGCGGTCGGAAAACCCGGGAAGAGAGAGCCAAACTCCCGTCGGCAATCTCGCAAAGGGGCCGGATATCGACGCGGATTAAGTGCTCCGGTATACTGCGGAAACGCCGTAACTCGACAGAAAGAGGATAGATGCCCATGCTTCTTCTCAACTACCCCGCCGCGGCCCGCTGCTTGGCGGTCTTTATCATTTGCTGCCAGGCATGTTCGATTGGTTCGGGTGCCGAAGCACTCAACGTGAATCCGGGCGATATGGATCCCGGCGATCAGGCCCGGCGCATTCTTACCGATGCCGGTGTCCAGGGCGGACTGATCGTACACGTAGGCTGCGGCGACGGCACGCTGACCGCCGCACTGCGAGCCGATGACGGCTACGTGGTTCATGGCCTGGACGCCGATCCGGCCAACATCGAAAAGGCCCGCCGCACCATCCACTCGCTGGACCTCGATGGCCAAGTATCGGTCGAACCATGGGCGCATGACCGGCTGCCGCATACGGACAACCTGGTGAACGTGGTCGTTTCAGAAGACCTTGGCAGGATCTCCATGGACGAGGTGATGCGTGTCCTCTGTCCCGGCGGCGTGGCCGTGATCAAGGAACAAGGTGCGTGGAAGAAGACCGTCAAGCCACGTCTGGGCGACATCGACGAGTGGACCCATTTTCTCTACGACGCCAGCGGCAACGCCGTGTCCAAGGACCGACAGGTCGGTCCGCCACGGCACGTCCAATGGCTGGCCGCCCCAAAGAGGTCCCGCGACCACGATTCGCTGGCCAGCTTGAGCGCATTGACTTCCAGTGGCGGACGAATCTTCCAAATTTGCGACGAGGGCCCCACCTCGCTGATTCACCATCCTCCCCAGTGGCGACTTGTCGCACGGGATGCGTTCAACGGGACCTTGCTGTGGAAACGGGAGATCGGGTCGTGGCTGACGCATCTGTATTTCTTCTGGTCGGGCCACGTTCAATTGCCCAGGAGACTGGTCTCGATCGGTGATCGCGTCTACGTGACGCTCGGCATGGAGGCACCGGTCACGGCGCTGGATGCGGCCACCGGCCGAACGCTCTTGACGTTCAAGGAGTCCGAAAAGACCGAGGAGATCATCTGTCATGACGACGTGTTGCTCGCGGTGATCGGCGATCCCGACCTTCTGAACCGGGAAGCCGATACGACCTGGGGCTACTGGCCGCAGCGTACCGAAGGCCAACCGGCCGGCGCCAAGTCGATCGTTGCCTACCGGGCAAGTACCGGAGACGTCCTTTGGAAGAAATCCGCGGGCAATCTGGCGTATCTCGTTCCCCTCTCGCTTGCCGCCCGTGGTCGCCGGGCCTTCTTCCTCGATCAGGCGTACCTCCATAGCGTCGATCTGCAAACGGGCGAAGATCTCTGGCAGGCGCCCTGTCCCATCGAAGGCCGGCTCCGCCGCAACTACGTACCGACCTTGGTGGTACATGGGGACGTCGTCGTTGTCTTGACGACGAAAAGGCTGGCGGCGTTCTCCGCTGGAGATGGAAAAAAGTTATGGGAAAAGGAAGGCGGCAACCAGGGCTATGCGTCGCCGGGCGACCTGTTTGTCATCGGCTCGCTGGCATGGACGCTTCCGGCCACCGGGAAAAACGACTTCTGGGGCATCGACCTCCACACCGGCGCGATGGAGAAATCCTTTGCCCAAGAGCAGGTGTGGCCCGGCGGACATCATCATCGCTGCTACCGAAACAAGGCGACCGAGCGTTATCTCGTCACCGGCAGACGCGGCGTGGAATACATCAGCGTGGAGGGTGACCGCCACGTGCATAACTGGTGGATCCGGGGTGAATGCCAGTATGGGGTCATGCCCTGCAATGGACTCACCTACGTGCCGCCCGACCCGTGTACCTGTTTCAATTTCGTCAAGGTCGACGGCTTCCGCGCCCTGGCTGCGAGCAACACCTCAGACGCGATGACGATCGATCGCGACGACCGCTTGAGCCGTGGACCGGCGTACTCGGCACGGACCGAGACCGGCCGCCGGGTGCCCGAACCTCGGGATCAGGTTCCCACGCAAATCGCCCGGGAAGCCGGGCACGGGGCCTGGCAACCACCGATCGCCAACCGGCATTCGGACGATTGGCCCACGTACCGGCACGACATCACGCGCAGCGGTTCGACAAGAACGCGCGTGCCGCCGAACCTTCAGCGGAAATGGGAAGCCGATATCGGGGGCAAATTGACCAGCGCGGTTGTCGTCGGCGACCGGGTGTTCATCGGTTCGGTGGACCGGCACACGGTCTACTGTCTGGACGCCGAAACGGGCACCCGGCATTGGCAGTTCGTCGCCGCCGGACCCGTGGATTCACCGCCGACGATCTTCGACAACATGGCCATTTTCGGCTCGCGAGACGGCTACGTTTACGCCCTGCGAGCGTCGGACGGTGAATTGGTCTGGCGCTTCCGCGGTACACCCGTCGATCGGCGCATCACCGTCGACGGCCGCTTGGAATCGGTGTGGCCGATCCACGGAAGCGTGCTCGTCCTCGACTCGCCGAACCGGGTCGGCAGCGACGCCAGCGCCGACGCGCGGGGAGTCGTCTATTTTGCGGCCGGCCGCTCTTCCTATCTCGACGGAGGAATCCACCTCCATGGCCTGGATGCACACTCCGGGAAGAAACTCTTCGAGACGTCCCTGTCGGCCCTGCCTTATGAACCGGGCATGAGTCGTCCCGAGAAGCCGATGACCGCCGCATTGCCCGATCTGCTGGTCTCCGACGGGAGGTACATCAACATGAGACAGATTCAGTTCGATCGGCGTCTGGTTCAACGAGAATCCGCTCAGCTCAGAACGCTGTTCGCATCAACGGGGCTGCTGGAGGATTGCTGGGCACACCGACAGAATTGGTGTCTTGGCTACGAGGGGGCCATTGGCGGTTACGACCCAATCGGCGGGCTGAGAGAGGGTATTCGCACTCGCCGTCCCTTTGGGAAACTCCTCGTGTTTGACGACCAATGTGCTTATGGCGTTCAGTCCATGTATACCTTCCTGAAGCACACCCGGTCGATGTGGCCGGCGGCGCATGACGGAGAGTTGCATCAAAAATACACGAGATACCAGTCGCACCAGTTTCCCATGGGTGTAAGAATCTACGCCCAGGAAAGGAAACCCGTTGCAGCGGACGGCCCAGAGAACGGGAAACCGCCCGGCAAAGATTTTTCGACGCACCGGGCCGGCAAGCGATGGGACGTGCGCGTGCCACTGCAAGTGCGCGCTATGGTGCTGACGGACAACGTGCTGTTTGTGGCGGGATGGCCGGATTCCGTTGAGATCGAAGAAAAGACGGGGGTCGCTCTCGACGCGCCAGGCCGGCGCACCGATCGCGCCGTGCTTTGGGCCGTCTCGCCGGCCGACGGAAAAAAGCAGGCCGAATATCGACTCGATTCCGCGCCCGTCTTCGATGGGCTCGTCGCCGCCGACGGGCGGCTCTATCTCTCGACGGCCGACGGCAACGTGCTTTGTTTCGCCGGGCGAGCAAGCGATTTATAGGAGCACGAAAGCACGGGTGCTCTTCCGCCGATGCCCGAGAAGTCGCTCGCAGGATTGGGCGCGACCGTGAAGTCGACGGCAAGGCTCAGTGCGCTGCACGGTCGTTCACCGTTGCATCACGGTGCGAATCTATTTATTCTTCTTGTCTTTCTTCAGTTTTCGTTTTTCCTTTGGGGTAAGCAGGGCCTTTTTCTGTTGTTCCCGCTTGCCTTTGTCTTTACTTCCCTTGTCACCCATATCCGCTTCTCCGTGATTGAAAACGAAGGTTCGTCTCAACTCCGTCAGGCGAGCTTGACGTTTTCGGCTCTTGGTCCTTTCGGTCCACGCCCTTCGGTGTACGACACTCGTTGTCCTTCTTGGAGTTCCTCGTAGCTCACCCCTTCGAGGTCCGACGAGTGAAAGAACATGTCCTTGTCGCTTCCGGTGTCGATAAACCCGAAGCCCTTGTCCGTGAGTCGCTTGATAGTACCTTCTGCCATTGGTCCGATTCCTTAAAAAGTGTCCCGCGGCGTTGCCCGAAAACACCGTGTCCAGGCTGCTCCGCCGCAAACGAGTTATTCTATCGAGTGGATTGCCTATAATCAACCGGCCGCAAACAACGGCTCAGATTCCCTTCACGCGATCAGCTTTGTCTGTCGTCCCGCTCGGGCGAGAACGTCCAGGGCAAAGTCGATGTTTTCTCTGCTGTGAATCGCCGAAACGCACGTCCGCAAGCGGGGCGCGTCGATGGGCACCGCCGGGTAAACGACCGGGATGACCAGCAATCCTTCGGAGCGACAGATCCGCGTCATCTCCAGGGTAATCTCGTCGTTGCGGGTCATCACGGGCACGATCGGAGTGACGCTTTGGGCCGTGTCGAATCCGAGCGTCTTCAAGCCCCTCAAATAGTACCCGGCGTTTTCCCGCAAACGCTCGACAAGCTCAGGCTCGCGCTCGAGGACCTCCAGCGCCGCGATCGCAACACTCGCTTGCCCGGCGGGCAACGCGCCGCTGAAGATATAGCCGCGGGCGTGATGCCGCAGATAGGTGGTGATCTCGTTGCGGGCGGCGATGAAACCGCCGCATCCGGCCAAGGTCTTCGACAGGGTTCCCATCTTGACGTCAATCGCGTCGGGCTCCAGATCAAAGTGTTCCTGGATTCCCCGCCCCGTTTTTCCCAGCACTCCCAAGCTGTGCGCTTCGTCGACCATCAGCAAGGCTTGGTGCTTCCGGCAGAGCTCCACGACCGCGGGCAAGTCGACGATGTCGCCGTCCATGCTGAAGACGGCGTCGACGACCACCAGGGTCCGGCGGCCGGCGGCCTTCTCCAAACTCTCCGCCAGGGAGTCCATGCAATTGTGCTTGAACTCCAAGAACTCGGCGCCGGACATGCGGCAGCCGTCCACGATACTGGCGTGGTTCCACTGGTCGCCGATCACGCAGTCGCCCCGCCCGACCAGCGACGAGAGCGTTGCCAGATTGGTGACGTATCCGCTGCTGAAGACGACCGAATCTTCGGCCCGCATGAAGGCGGCCAGTTTCGCTTCCAGCTTCCGATGTATCGTCGTCGTGCCTGCCAAGAGCCGCACGCCGTGGTGTCCCGTCCCAAACTCCTTGATCGCCGCAATCGCCGTATTCTTCAGGTGCGGATGTCCCAGGAGCCCGAGGTACTCGTACGAACCGAGCATTAACATCCGCTTACCGTCGGCGACGACCCACGCTCCGTCGTGTACCGAGATTTCGGGTTCGAAGAAATACAAACCCTGCTCTTTGAGTGATTCGACCCGGCGATTGAGACGGCCGTAGTGCTGTATCAACCCGTCCGATTCGCAGCCGCCGGGCTCAGCGGTGGGCAGACCATCCTGGACCGGTACGTCCGGTAACCGGGGAGTTTCGGCATCGGCCGCGCTCGGGTCGGTTTGCCGCGCCGGTAGCGCCGACACGCTTTGCAGATAGTCGACCAACTCGTTGATCGTTTCCAGATCAAACACGACGTCCGGATTCAAAGTCGTATTTGTCTCTTCCTCCAATTCGGCGGTGATCGACGCCACGCCGAGCGAATCGACTCCCAACGCGAGAAGAGACGCGTCATAGTCGATCCGATCCACTTCAATCGAAGTCTCGCTTCGGAGCCACTGGACAATTTTCCCGTGAACGAGTTCGTGAGTTGAAAGGTCCGGTGTGTTTGGAGAACCCCCCGATGGGCTGCTCGTCTGAGTCATAAGAGCTTACTTTCGCCTAGTACCAGTCAATACGCAAAGAAGCAGTATCCGCGTCCTTGTCCCGGCTGTCAACACTCCCCCCCGCAGAGCCTCAGCGACTTCACTAGGCCCTTAGGGTGGGTTACATTCCACTCGTTAGGAGTGATTTACCCCGCGCGAAACTGCACGAGTGCCACTCAAACGGCGTAAGCCATGTACATTGGTCGTGGCAAACGTGCGTGGACCGTGCCCGCAACTACCATGGCAGGGCTGCGATGTCTTATGGGCGGCCGCGGCGAAATAGCGGCCGGCAAAGCAAATCGCCGGCTATTTCTCTTCGCCTTCAACCTTCCACTCGTGGATACCGCCGGCCCAGTGCTCTTGTGATTGCACTTCGATCCGCAGGCCGCCGGTCGTGACCGGATCAAAGGTGGTCCGGTTGTACCGATCGATCTCGACGCCGTAATCGCTTGGATTCCCAACCGGCTTCCAGGCATCTCCGTCACGATACCGAAGCGTCCATGACTCGGGCAACCGGCACTGACCGCGGCCCGTGTCGTCGAACCAGTACACCTCCACCGCGTGAACTTTGGTGGGTTGGGCAAAGCGGTACTCGACCCACTCCTGTTTTCCCTTGTTGGGCCACCAGTGGAGGAAAGGATTGGCGTGGTCGCCCGACGAACGGGGTTCGCGTTGATCGTTCAGTGCGGCGACGTTCCCGCGCGAGGCCGTGGCCCGGCTGGTCGACGCAATAGTCGGCAGCGGCTCGGGGCGCACGCCTTCCGGGGTCCGGCCAATCCAGATGCACATCCCCTCGGCATCGCGATGGGCCCAGGCGTAGTACGGAATCGCGCGAAACGTGACGGGTTTCTTGCGAAGCTGCTTCTCGCCCTTGCCCGGTCCCTTCTCCCACCGGGTTTCCTGGGCCGCGCCTCGCACGACGGCAATACCACCCAACAGATCGCTCTCGAATCGGGACGTCAACGGAGTCTCATCCTCCAAGAAGAGACTGGGGATCGATTTCGCGTCGACGTCAAGCCCTTCGATACAGTAGACGATCGGGCCGCGTTGGATGGCCACCTTGCCGAGATTCTCGACAAGCTTCGCGTTGGCCGTCACGCGGCGGACCGGCATCGGCAATTCCAGTTCCACCCGGTCGCCTTTTTGCCACTTGCGGTCGATCGTCACATATCCGTTCTCCACGGCGGCCGCGACCGTCTGGCCGTTGACCGACAGGGTCGGCACCGGGCCGTTATCCTTGAGAAACTTGTAGAGTCCGCCCGGAGTGGCCTCGCCCCGCGCCCAGCCGGGAATGCGAAGCTTCAGGGCAACGTCGGCCTTCGTCTCCAGCGTGATGCTCACCTTGCCGTCCCAGGGATATTGCGTTTGCTGACGGAGACGGATCGCGTCGTTGCCGACCTTGACGGTCGAATCCGAAGCGACGTACAAGTTGACGTAGAGTTGCCGCTTCGCGTCCTTATCGTCCACGGCATAGACATAGCCGGGCATTGACGGAATGAATCGAGAAATGTTGCTCGGGCAGCAGGCGCAGCCGAACCACGGAGCCCGCTCCCGCCGGCCTTCCGTCTCCAGCGGATTGGGGTAGAAGAAGGTGTTCCCCTGGAGCGACACTCCGGAAAGCAGGGCGTTGTACAAGGTGCGTTCCATCACGTCGATATACTTCCCGTCGCCGGTGAAACAGAACAGCCGATGGTTCCAGTAGACGTTGGCGATCGAGGCACAGGTTTCACAGTAGGCCACCCGATTGGGCAAATCGTAGGGATCGCCAAACCCTTCGTTACCGCCGGCCGCGCCGATGCCGCCGGTCACGTACAGCTTGGTTTCGACCACGTCGTGCCAGATGCGGTCGATGGCCGTGACGTACGATTTGTCGCCGACCAAGGCCGCCACGTCGGCCATGCCCGCGTACATGTAGGCCGCGCGAACCGCGTGTCCCACGGCCGCCTCCTGCTCGACCACGGGCCGATGGTCCTGGCAGTACTGGCCCATCAGGCCGAACTTACGATCCTCGGCACGACCTCGGGCGTCGAGAAAGAATTTCGCCGTGTCGAGATACTTCCTCTCGCCCGTCAGCCGATAGAGCCGCGCCAGGCCGATTTCGATTTCCTGATGCCCGGGGGGCCAATTCTCTTTCTTGTCCGGGCCGAAAGTCTCGCAGATCAGGTCGGCGTTCTTCACGGCCACGTCCAGCAGGTTT
>JABMRP010001422.1 GCA_013202535.1 Planctomycetota bacterium | reverse complement strand
CTCATCGACCAGGACCAGATCGACGTTGGTCCACGACACCTCCGCCTACACGTTCACGGCGAAACCTCGGCGGTCGCGGCGCCGGCGGCGTTTGTCCCCGAGAGAAAATCACCGGGCCTGCTGGCGCGGGTGGCGGCCGCGGCGCTGGCGTTGGGCTCCATCGTGGTGGGCGGAAGTTGCGAAGATGCGAAGCCGACACGCCGCGAACCGATCGAAGTGCGGCCTAGTCCGCCGGAAGTCAAGATACCCGATGACTGGGAGGACAGAGAATCACCGAAAACGAACAACACGGAGCCCGGCGAACAACCTCCGGGCGTTGAACCCAAAGAGCCCCCACCGCAGCCCGCGGAATGATCGCATGGGCACCCAATAGTTTTGTGTGATTCCGGCGCCGGCGATCTGGTATACTCGTTTCGAGCGATGGACGTGCAAAACGCCTTGCGAGCAAGAAGGGAACGGATCATGACACGAGTGTGCCTGCTTTCGCTGGTTTGCAGTTTGGCCATGGCAATCGCGTGGCAGAGGCCGGCGCTTACCGTCGAACCGACGGACTCCAAACCGATCCCCGGATTCAAAATCGGACCACAGACCGATCGGGTCGTGCCGGGGGATTTTCTTGTCGATCCGCCGACCTTGGAGAATTTGGGGTTTCGCTGGTATATCGGCGGCGACGCCAATCGCAATGCGACGGTGGGCGTTGCCTATCGTCGTGCGGGAGAGACGAAGTGGCGCGAGTCGCTGCCCATGTTGAGGGTGCATCATGAGGTGGCCAACCAGGATTACGAGCCCTTTCGCACGGGGAATCTGTTTGCCGGCAGTGTGATGTTCCTGGAGTCTGGCACGGCATACGAAGTGCGTCTGGCGATGAACGATCCGGATGGAGGCGCGGCTCCGCCCATGACGGTAACCGTCTCGACACGCGACGAACCCGAGTCGTGGAACGACGGACCGAAGCGGCTCGTTTACCCGGCTGAATACGACGGAACGTTCCCGAACGACGCGATCCGTGGGCTGCAAGACGCGTTGAAGGCGGCGCGGCCGGGGGATATCCTGTTGTTACACGCGGGCGTGTACCGTGGACCATTTGCCGCGGCCCCCCAGGGAACGTCCCAGCGGCCAATCGTCTTGCGGCCGGCCGGCGACGGGGAGGTGATCCTCGAAGGAACCGGCCACGACGCCGATTTGCTCGATCTCGACGGCGCCCGGCACCTGCATCTCGAAGGGCTCACGCTCCGGCACGCGCGTACGGCCATTCGCGCGGGAAAACGGGGTCAGGCGGGAGCGGTCGGGTTGGTCGTCCGGCGATGTACGTTTCAGGACGTCATCACCGGCATCTTCACTTACTCGGAGAATTCGCGGAACTGGTACCTCGCCGACAACCGCCTCACGGGCGTCAATCCCACTTGGTATCCGCGGCCGGGTGGAAATAAGTACATGGAACCCTCGCACACGGGCATCAACATCTACGGCCGGGGACACGTCGTCTGTTACAATCGCATCGAGCGGTTCAGCGACTCGCTGGCGATCGCCAACTTCGGCGTCCCGGTCGACGATCTGGCGAAACAGTGCGTGGCCGTCGACTTTTATGGCAACGATCTCTCCTGGGCACAGGACGATTGTCTCGAGGCCGACTACGGCTGCCACAACATCCGCGTTTACCGCAATCGTTGCAGCAACGCCCACACGGGCCTTTCCGTGCAACCCAGCTTCGGCGGGCCGATCTATCTCGTCCGCAACGAGGTGTACGGCGTGACCGCGCTGAGTTTCAAATTGCACAACTACTGCTGCGGGCTGGAGGTGTACCACAATACGTGCTGTTCGGCCGGCGAGGGTTTCCGGTCGTTCAATCGCTGGCAGAACGGCCATTTTCGCAACAACTTGATCCTCGGCGGCGATCCAGTGCCCGATGCCGGTGGCAACCTGCCCAACGTACGCGCTGTCATCACCGGCACGATCAGCCCCTACTCGACGCTCGACTACAACGGTTACCGCCGCAACGGCCCGGGGCGATTCATCCTCTGGTACGACGGCAAGAAGCAAGCCGGCTATGAGACGCTGGCCGAGTTTGCCGCCGGCACGGGCCACGAGCGACACGGCGTGATGGTCGATTACGACGGTTTCATCAAAGCCGGCCCGCCGAAGCGCGGAGTAACCAGTCGGCCCGAGGCGTGGGACCTTCGCTTGCAGGCGGGCGCCGCCGCCGTCGATCGTGCGTGCCGATTGCCCAACGTCAACGACAAGCACACCGGCAGCGGTGCCGACCTGGGTTGCCACGAACGGGGCGACGCGCCGGTGCATTACGGTCCGCGCCCCCCGCGGGGAGAGTGAGAGGGGCGGGTTCCGAGCAGCCGCTCCAAGGATTCATCCGCCCCCAATCACGCCCAGTTCGGCGAT
>JABMRP010001421.1 GCA_013202535.1 Planctomycetota bacterium | reverse complement strand
GAGTGGATGGTAGCGGTCCTCGAGTTGACGGACCCAATCGACCCCGACGAGTTTTTCGCCGCACGGGAGAAGGTCGACGGTGGGAAGTGGTATCCCGAAACGATCGGCGAAGCGGAGTGTTTCGTCAACGACGCGCCCGGAAATTCCGCTCTGTATTTTCCCGACCAGCGTACAGTGGTGATTGCATCGCTCGAGGATCTTCTCGCCGCGCTGGACCGCGGCGCGGTCGCTCGGATGCCGGAAGAACTTGCCGCGGCCTGGCGGCGATTGGACCCGTCGCGGGCTATCGTCGCGGCGGTCGTCGTGCCAGACAATATTCCCCAGAAGACGGAAACTCTCCCAAAGAACGGATCGATTGTCTCGCTCTTCAGCTATCTCCCCGAGGGAATCCGCTGCGTCGCGATTCAAGCCCACTTCGATGCGAACTTCACCGCCCGAGTCGATCTGTTGTGTGGTGACGAAGAGACCGCCGTCGGGATCTCCGAGTCGGCTGATTTGCTACTGGACACGGCCAAGGAAGAAGCAAGCAAGCAGCCGGACACCGGAGAAGTTCTGGGGCGGATCGTCGACGCGATCGACGTGGCGGTGGACGGCCGAACGATTACCGCGACGGTTGCGCTGCCGCTTGATTTGCTCCAGAAATTCTCCGAGATGAAGCCGCCGAGTTCCGTGCCGTCGGCAAAGTAATCTACCCTGGATCGCGGGTCTTCCTCCAGCGCGGGACTCCTCGTCCGTCGCCTGCGACCGGCCGAAACGCGAAGAATCCCGTCGCCCCGTGCCACCTCGCAAGCGTCCCGCAGTGGAACACGGCCGGCGCGTCGTCTATAATAACAAGATTGCCCGGATGTACACGCCGCTGGACCGTTTCGCCCCCGGATTCGAGGCTCTTGGATGAGAGTATTGCGGAGACCCCCCCCCCACTTCGGATGGACGTCTACTGCTCGATCGATTTGTGCTGCGTTGCTTTTGGCGTCGCTTACGACGTCGGCCGCTTGGGGACAGGACGGTCTTCCGCCAGTGCCAACCCTGGAGAAAGAGCTACTCGAGGAAGATCCGGCCGTGCTAGCCAAGGCCGCCCGAGAGCAGGGGGAGGCCAGTCGTGGGGCGATCCTCTTTTACCAACAGCACACCACCTGCACGAAGTGTCACGCGTTCGGCGAGGAAGAATCGCTGCTGGGCCCCGATCTGACCAAGCCCGATCCGGCCAAGTCGGGGAAGAAGCCCACCGACGTCTTCCTGGTCGAGTCGATTCTGAACCCGTCGAAGGAGATCCGCAAGGGTTTTGAGCCGGTGATCGTGGTGACCGACGAGGGGCTCACGATCACCGGGCTGTTGGCCGAGGACCTTCCCGACCGGCTCGTGCTTCGCGATCCGGCCAAGGACGGCGAGTTGGTCACCATCAAAAAGGACGAGATCGACGATCAGGCCGAGAGCCCGCAATCGATCATGACCCCGGCGCTGACCAACCAATTGGCCAACCGGCAGCAGTTTCTCGATCTGGTGCGTTACGTGATGGAAGTGACCGAAGGGGGATTACCCCGAGCTCGGGAATTGGAACCCGATCCGTCGCTCTACGCGCCGCCGCCGCTGCCGGAGTACGAGAACCACGTCGACCACGCGGGCATGATCGCCGGCTTGAACCAGGAGAGTTACAACCGGGGCCGGGAGATCTACGAACGGTTGTGTATCAACTGCCACGGCACGAAAGACGAACCGGGCTCGCTGCCCACTTCGCTCCGGTTCGCCTCCGACGCGTTTCGCAACGGCAACGATCCGCACAGCATGTACAAGACGCTCACCCACGGCTTCGGCCTGATGGTTCCGCAGACCTGGATGGTCCCCCAGCAGAAATACGACGCGGTGCATTACATCCGCGAGGAGTATCTGAAGAAACACAACACCAAGCAATACGTGGCGGTCGACGACACCTACCTGGCCCGGCTGCCCAAGGGCGATACGAAAGGTCCCGCTCCGTCGAAGTTCGAGGCCTGGGTGGCGATGGACTACGGGCCGAACCTGACCGCCTCGTACGAAGTGGGCACCAACGCCTCGAACTTTGCCTACAAGGGGAATGCCATCCGGCTCGATCCCGGGCCCGGCGGTGTCACTCGCGGCGGATACTGGATGATCTTCGACGAAGATACGCTGCGGATCGCGGCCGCCTGGAGCGGTGAGCAGTTTATCGACTACAACGCCATCATGCTCAACGGCAAACACGCCATCCACCCGCGAATCGTCGGCCAACTCCACTTCGAGAACAAGACGGGCCCCGGTTGGGCCAACCCCGAGACGGGCAGCTTCGAAGACCCGCGATTCCTGGGGCGTGACGATCGACCCTACGGCCCGCTGCCCCGCCCGTGGGCGCAATATAAGGGACTCTATCATCACAACCATCATGTGATCGTTTCCTATACGGTCGGCGATACGCCCGTGCTGGAGATGCCCGGGGTGGATACGAAGTCGACCACGCCGGTCTTCACGCGAACCTTCGAGATGGGTCCCCGCCGCCGCGACATGATCCTCCAGGTGGCCGAGCAACCCGGCTCGGAGTCGGGCCTGCACGACATGGCGGGCATCCAGGGAGCTGTTGGCCAACTTGCCGTGTTCGGACCGGGCGGCGCACTGGTCGAGGAAGAACCGGTCGTGGCCGACGCCCCGACCCCGAAGGAAGAGCCGGGCCAGACCGCCGCCCTTGCGTTCGACGGAGCAACCCACGTTACGGTGGCCAAGCCGGACGACTTCAAGATGGCCGGTGCCGACTACACCGTTTCGGCGCGAATTAAGACGAAAGCCGATGGCACGATCTTCTGTAAGACATCGCCCTCGGGAAACTGGGCTCATGGCGGGCAGACGTTCTTCATCAACGGTGGGAAGCTGGCGCTGGACGTCGGGTTCGTTGGCGTGGTGCGCGCCCGGACCAGGGTAAACGACGGCCGCTGGCACGAAGTGGCCATGACCTACGAGCAGGCCGACAACCGCATCCGCCTGTATCTTGATGGCAAGCTCGACGGCGAAGGACGCCTTGAACCGCTGGGCAAGGATCGAGGGTTCCCCGTGTTGCTTGGATACACGTCGAGCAATTTCCCCGGGCATCCATTTCTCGACGGGCAGATGTCCGACGTATGCTTCCACCAGCGTGCGTTGAGCGAAGACGAAATTGCCAAAATGACCGCCGGCAACCGTCCCGCCAAGGGCTTGCTGGCCTGCTGGCGGCCCGACAGCGTCACGGGAAAGACGGTCGCCGACGCCACTAAGGGCGGCCACGACGGTCAGGTCGTCAAGGGCACTCCGGCGCCCAAGGCACTTCCAACCGCTCCGGCGGCGGCAAAGGGCGGGCTCGTGGTGGCCGGTGTTTCGCAACCGATCGAAGGTCTGCGCTGGTTGGCGACCGAAGAGGGACAGCTTTGTTTGGTGATTCCCGCCGGGAACAAACCGCTACGGTTCACCCTTTCGATTGCGCGCACCGAGAAGGCCGACCAGATCGTTGCGCTGGCCGAGCAGTTGCGCGGGGACGAGTCGGCCGTCGATCTGACGGCATTGACCCACGGCGGCCCGCCGCGCTGGATCGACAAGCTCAAGACCGAAGGTGTCGTGGCCAAAGACGAAGGACCGTTCGCCACCGACGTACTGACCCATCCGGCCACCAACCCCTGGTTCTGCCGCATGCGGCTGACCGGTTTCGACTTCATGCCCGACGGCAATCGGGCGGCCGTTTGCAGTTGGGGCGGCAACGTCTGGATGGTCACCGGCATTGAGCGGCCGGAAGAAGGGCTCACCTGGCAGCGGATCGCCTCGGGCATGTTCCAGCCGCTGGGCGTGAAATGCGTCGACGGCAAGATCTACATCTCCTGCCGCGACCAGATCGCCATCCTCCACGACCTCAACGGCGACGGCGAGACCGACTACTACGAGTGCTTCAACAACGACCATCAGGTGACCGAGCATTTCCACGAATTCGTCATGGGCTTGCAGGCCGACGCGGAAGGGAATTTCTACTATGCCAAATCGGCCCGGCACGCCAGGACGGCCCTGGTGCCCCATCACGGGACGCTGCTGAAGGTAACCAAGGACGGCCAGCGGACCGAGATCCTGGCCAAGGGTTTTCGCGCCGCCAACGGCGTGTGCATCAATCCCGACGGCTCGTTCATGGTCACCGATCAGGAAGGCCATTGGAACCCCAAGAACCGCATCAACTGGGTCATTCCCAACAGCGGCGCCTTCTACGGCAACATGTACGGATACCACGACGTGACCGACCCGTCGGACGAAGCGATGGACCAGCCGCTCTGCTGGATCACCAACAGCTTCGACCGTTCGCCGGCCGAGCTGATCTGGGTGACCAGCGACAAGTGGGGGCCGCTCAAGGGCTCGCTCTTGAACACCTCCTACGGTTACGGCATGGTCTATGTCGTGCCCTTCGAGAAGGTCGACGGCCAAGTACAGGGCGGCATGAACCGGCTGCCCATTCCCATGTTTGCCACCGGCGTGATGCGCCCACGGTTCCATCCGACCAACGGGCAACTCTATCTGGCCGGCATGTTCGCCTGGGCCGGCTCGCGCAACCAGCCGGGCGGCTTCTACCGGCTTCGCTACACGGGCAAGCCGGTCCATCTGCCGGTCGGCATCAACGCCACGACCGAAGGCGTGCGGCTGACCTTCAGCGGCGAACTCGACCCCGAGACGGCCGAGAACCCGGCCAACTACAACGTGAAAGTCTGGGGCCTGAAGCGCACGGCCAGCTACGGCTCGCCGCATGTGAACGAACACCCGCTGGAAGTCTCCCGGGTGGACCTCTCGGCCGATGGCAAGACGGTGCTAATACACATGCCCGACATCGCGCCCACCTGGTGCATGGAGATCCGCTACCGCCTCCAAGGCATCGGCGGCGAGCGCATCGACAGCATGATCCACAACAGCATCTACAACCTCGGCCCGCCAAAACGGCCGTAGGCCTGACGCACGGACCAGTTCGTTTAACGCCCAGCCGAAGGCGCCGGCTCCTATGGCGTTGCGCCGATTCAAAAGCCGGCGCCTTCGGCTGGGCGTTAAACGAAGACGGGTCGGCCGGCGAGCAAGTGTCCAGCCCGTGACCGGGGCCGTGAGGGGCTCCACTGGCGGCGAAAACCGTCTACACCGGGTTCTTCGGCACCGCCGACGTATAGGATGATCGTTGACGGACGTGCCGTCCGTTCCGCGTATCTGCAGCGGAACGACCGATAACCCTTTCCTCGCCGCTCCTGCGTCGATGACCAGATTACCAAGGAGCCCGTCCATGGGAAGTCCGAAACACCAGGAGGTTCCCCAAGCCGCGTGCGGCCATACCGATGCCGTTCATCATCCGCCGGACCGGGAAGAAATCCAGCGGAGAAAACTTCGGGTGAAGGAAACGCTGCGTTGTCCCCACTGCAACGAGAAGCTATCCAAGTGGCTCGTGCCCGACACGCCGTTTATCGAATGGTCCAGCGAGTTTCAGTATATCTGTTTCAACGATGCGTGTGCCTACTTCGCCGACGGCTGGGCGACGCTCGCCTCGCAGGGGAGTCCCTGTTCGTATCGTTTCATGTTCGACCCACCGACCGGCGGCTGCTATTCCATTCCCGTGCCCTCCGCCGAAGCGCTGCGCGACGGCATCGTCGAGAGCGAGTGACCCGGTCGCGACTGGACCGCCGCGTGCTGCGGAGGTACGATAGACGGACTTCCTGCGACACCTCCGAATAGTACACCCGCGAGCCAGAGGCCCCACGATGACCGGATGCACCACGATAGCAATCATTCTCGGCGGACTACTCGGTGCCGACTTGCCGGCCGATTTCTCGCTGGGTGACCCGCCGGGACCGCATCTCGGACCTGTCGACGCATCGGCACCGGCCGGTTTTCGCGCCGGCGAGCCGCTGCTGGCCACCAGCTACTTCTATTGGTACGACGCGGTGAGCAAGGCCCATCTGCTCGACCACGACGGGACCGATGCCTTGACGGATCATCCACCGACGCTCGAGGGATTC
>JABMRP010001420.1 GCA_013202535.1 Planctomycetota bacterium | reverse complement strand
TTCCCCGAGCCGTTCCCGCATGCGTCCGCTTTCCGCGCTGACGACTTCTTCGATAAAGGCGTCGAGAACGGCGTTGACCAGTATAGCCGATTCCTCGCGGATATCGCGGGTCAAGCGAATTCGCAAGATCTCCGCCTTGCCGGGACAATCGGTCTTTAAGACCTTGCCCAGCACGGCCGCTGGATCAATTTCCTCAAGCAGCCGAACCTTGGTGACATCGTCCCCCTCCTTCGCCTCCTTCATTGCCAACTTAACTTGGCGAATTGCCGCTTCCAGAACGTATCGCTGTTGGAGGTATTGCTGTAGGGTGTCGATGCTTGCGGCGTCGCCGCGGTTAACGTCGAAGACGAGTTTGTCTTCGGACACAACACGGATCAGTGCCGTGGCGGTGTACTGGTCCTTGGCGGTGTACTGAACGGCCGCAAAGGCAATCCCGCAGCAGATCACTCCCAGGACGGCGGCCACCAACCAGCGCCGCCGAAGAGCGTGCAGATAGGTCGATATTCCTGCGCCGCCCGATGGTGCCGGAGGTCCGAATCCGGTCTCCTCAAGCCACGGGCTCATCGGCTGGGCCGCGAGCACGGGCCGGGGGACAAGATCCCTGACGGCGTCATCCCTGACGGCGTCCGCCGGTTCGTCCATAGCGGGGCGATTCTCGTCGTTCGACATGGGGTTTATCTCAGGTTCCGAAAGTACGTGGTGCCGTTTCTCTTCGTTCCTAGGTCGCTAGCCGCCCGTTGGCGGTCTCGACCTGCCGTGTTCCGCCGCGCCGTGGTGCCGAAATGTTCCCACGGGGCGAGCGGCCATTTCCCCGACCGTCAGCGTCGCCTGGTCGAGGGGGTTGTCGTGCCAACCGCCCGCAGCCCTCCACCGGCCGCACCGATGGTCAAGGGCCCCTTGGGCGATTCAATGATCAATTTGTCCATAAGTGCCAATTCGGCCCAAAGCAGCAGGATGGCCGTGGGCATCATGAAGAAGCCGGCCAGATCGTGAAACACGGTTTCGGCCAGTTCCGCAGTGGTAGTTTCGTAGAGGATTCCGGTAACGATAATCCTTCCCACGTTGGCGGCGATGGCGATGGGAACCGAGCTGACAACGATGACGGCCTTCTCCCACCACTTCCGCCGGCACGCAAACGCGGTTGCCGTGCAGACGGCCGCGAACAACATCAGCATCCGCAATCCGCTGCACGCCTCGACGACCCCCAACTCGTTATTAGTCAACATGATGACGTTCCCCCGGTCGGCGGCGGCAATCCCCAGCGTCTGCAGGGCAAAGGTGCCGGCAATCGTACCGATTCGCTGTAAGGGGAGACTCATTTGGCCCGCCAGGAAGCCGGGCAGCGGGATCATGAACAGCAGAAAAACGATTGACGGCCAGGCCCAGCGAAGCGCTCGCCATCCGCCAACCCAAAGCACGACCCCTACTAGGCAGGGCACGATCGACAGCGGATCGAGCAACATGTAGAAAAAGTATGCCGACACCCATCGCAGAAACGCGCCGACGGCCAAGAACGCCAGTCCCCACCAACTGCCCCGCATCGTGCCGTAATCGAACATGTCGCGCCGGGCCCACAACAGCCACGCCGCGAATATCGGCACCAGGAAACAGTACTGATAGTCCGACTCGTTCCACCAGCGATGTGCCAAACTGCCCATCGAATCGGCATACGCCAAGACCAATGCGCAGATCAACGCGATCGCCCCGGCCAACTCTAGCGGCCGCGAGGATGGATTCGCCGATCGGATTGCCGTAGGTTCGTTCACAGGTGTGTCTGGTCCGGTTCACTGGGACATCGATTTCGGCGGGTACCATTCCGCGCCGGGGGGCTCCAAGCGTCATATCCAGGAAGATTCGTGCGGTCTCGTCGTCTATCGAAGGAAACATTCCGGCCGTCCCTCACCCACGGGGCAACCGCCGCGTGAGTCCCAATTCCCGAGCCCCTATGGCCTAGCAAATCACATGCCTGGTCGCCCGCAACCACCCAATTCGGTGCGTTGGGACAGGTTGTGCGGATCAGCGGGGCGTTTGGCAGCGCCTTGCCGGTGGAAAATCGGCGGCCGGCATTCCACGAAGCGTTGCGTTTGGTCAGTCCATGTTGCCGTTTCGCCCCGGCTTTCGTCATTCCGACCCATTATCGAGCCAACAAAGCTCCCGGTCCTCCTATCGTGGTTGAAATGGTCATGGCTATTTCGGGCGAAGACGTGGCTCCGCTCCCTTCGCGTGGCCGTTCCCGTTCGCCCCGTTCCCGTTCGCCCCATTCCCGTTGCCGCCGACCGCGACCGTCTGCAAAGCTGTCGCTTCCAGCCCGGCGGATACTCTCTCCCTCTCCGGCGTTTCGCCGGCCACCCGCGGAAACGCACCGATGGCAAATCGGAGCAAGTCGACCAGCGAGTTCAGCCCCAACTTGGTCATCATCCTGGCCCGGGCGAGTTCGGCGGTCCGCACGGCGATCCCCAAATCCTTGGCGATTTCCCGGTTCTGCCGGCCTTGCGCGATCCCCTCCAGGACTTGCCTTTCCCGTTCGTTCAACTTTCCCAGGCCGTATCGCATCCTCTCTTGCTCGCACTCTGCGCGACGGCGTTGCCGGTTGAGATGAAGGGCTTCCTGAACGGCATCCCAGAGGTCTTCCTCGGAAGCCGGTTTCTCGAGCAGGTGCACCGCACCGGTTCGCAACGCCCGCACGGCCAGCGGAACCGTTGCGTTGGCCGTGAGAAAGATCACCGGCAGGGTCGCCCCCTCGGCAGCCAACTGCTGCAGGAGTCGCAGGCCGGAGACCGCCGTCCCGCGGACCTCCGTAATGAGGCATCCGCTACGGGAAGCGTCGTAGACGCGGAGAAATTGCTCTTCGCTGTCGAACGCCTCGCAACGCAGGTGCATCGCATCGGCCAGACTCATGACCGCTGCCTGCGTACTCGTGTCTTCATCCACTACAAATAGGGTCGCTTCGCCTTGCATCGTCGATCCCCCGCTTGTTGCCTCATCACATGCTCAAAACGAATCTCACATCCAACCGACTAATGACCCGCGCCGTCAGAGTCACCCCGCGCACACTTCGTCCCCGTGGGTGACACACCAATCCCCGGATTCGCGATGCCTTGGCTCGCTTCGCCGTAGCGGAATGCACCTTTCTGTCATGCTCGGTTGTCTAGCGCGTCCTTGCGGGCAAGCCTGATCCTCGGCGGCCGGCCGTTTTCGGTGGGTGGCCAGCCTGGCTTGCCTCGCCGCGAGTTCCCCCCCGCGGCATTCTTTGGGACGTCAGTCAACTCACAGACAACTCATCAAGCGGTTTCGGGAGGCGACGGTTGATCTCGACGAAAACTTCTTGTGCTAAAAAACCGACGTTAGGCAGGCAATCAATGTGCCTGGAATGTTTTATTAGGTGGGCTAACTTGCGGGGACCTTGTCGTTGGTGATCCTTCTCTCGTTCCTCTTCTTTCGCGCAAAACACGACAACTATTCCCCGCGCAACACGACCGTCCGAAGATTCGCCAGAATCCCCATCATAGTCATCTGAGTTCCGCTGTCAAGGATACACAGACCACCCAGTGAAGTTACCGCGTCCGAGGATATCCTCGCCGCAGAACTGACCCCCTATTCCTGGTGGGAATTTCGTCTTTCGCCGAGTCCTTCCTCTCTTCTCGCCCGCATCCTGAGACCCCTGATTCCGAGGCGGATTGCGCTGCAATTCGCTCAGATGACTTGAATTTTCGCCTCGAGTCCGCTAAATGCCAGCCCCCCCACTGGTACCCTTTTTCGCGTTGTTCACATTTTGCTTCTGCTTTGTGCCGCTCCCTTCTTCGCGTTATAATCGCCCTGCCGGTAAGTGACCGTGTCCCGCCATCATTTCCACACCAAGGAGACTCGCCATGACTCGCACCCGTTTTCCTTTCCTCCTATCGCTCCTGTTGGGTTGCACGCTCGGTTTGCTCGCGGCAGACGCGCCGGCGGCCGATGCCGACGGCTGGATTACGTTGTTCGACGGCAAGGATCTTTCCGCCTGGGACAACGGCGTCGGCGGTGCGCCGGGGGCCGGATGGGTCATTGAAGACGGCGCGGTCACGCGCAAAGAACGTGCCGGCTACCTGTAGTCGAAGGAGCGTTTTGGCAATTTCGTCCTCGAACTCGAATTCAAGACGACCGGCAACAGCGGCGTTTTCTTCCGCACGGGCAAGCCTCGCGATTGCGTGCAGACGGGCTTCGAGATGCAGGTCGAC
>JABMRP010001419.1 GCA_013202535.1 Planctomycetota bacterium | reverse complement strand
GCCGTCCTCGCTTCGTCTGGAGGTCCACGCTCCGATCAGGCTCAGGGCGGCCAGCGTGGCGAACACGCCGAGCGTGTACCGGGTATATCCGGCCAGATTGGTGGCAACGATTTCCCCCAGGCTCATCTCCGACGCCCGATACATCTTGACCAGGCTCGACGTACTGGCCAGATGCCCAAACGCCAGGAGCATCACACCGAAATGAACAACGATTCCCACGGCCAATGCGGCACCGAATCGCACGAGCGAGCCGAAGTCCCTGCGCGCCAGGTAATACACGGCCATAGGAGCCAACATCAACACGGCGTCGATGCGGATCAGCGGCACCAGCGCCACGGCCGCGTAGAACCAGCGCGACGTTCGTCCGGCGAGAAAGCCATGGGCGACCACCAGCAGCACGGTGGCCAGAAGCTGCGCTTCCATGAGCATTTTCGTATTGATCATGAAGAACAGGAGGACGAGTTTCTCCGGCACATTGCGGCCAAAATAGTCGGCCGTGGCCAAGGCAAGAAACAGGTAGACGGTCATCGCCACGACCAGGAACACGGCCTTGCTCGAGGTGACCGCCGATACACCGGCGGCCAGCAACCCCAGCAGACCTCCCCAAGCCAAATGAAAGCCGCTGGTCGTATGGATGCCGTCCAGCGTGGACCCCTGTTGCGTGCCCAGGTTGTGGCCGATCTGGAGATAGAACCAGGCGTCGTCCTCGACGAAGAACGACGGAAACACGGCAACCAACTCCAGCGCCGCCAGCGCAATCGTCACCGCCGCAAGCCCGTGTACGAGCAGGCGCCGAATCGGCCGAGATGGAGTGAGTGTTTCGGGCATGAGCGAGAAAGGGGTTGGAAGCCCCCTACATCCTTGCCGAGATTATGGTCTGCACGGGGCCGGCTGGCAAGGGTGTAGGGAAGTGGCACGCGCTCGTTCTTCGGAAATTCCCCTCCGGGGCGTGCAAAGCGGCCGGCCATCGGCTATGCTGCCACGTGAGGGACTGAATCGAACTCTTTCTTGGAAAGGTATCGCCGTGAATCCTGAACTGCTCGACAAGATTCCCGCCCAGAGCTACGAAGAGGCCGAGCGGCTCGGCCAGGCGTTGGTCGCCGGCGGAGCGGCCACGGTTCGTGAGTTGGTGGCGATGGTCGGCGATGAATTCGGCGACCCCGACGGTGCCAAGCCGAAGTACGCATTGCACGGGTTGGTAATGTTCGCTGCGCGGCCGGGTGCCGACGGTCCGCGGAAGATGGTCGCCGAGACACTGGCCGGGGAACTCGACGGCAAGCATGCCGACGAACTCAAGGCGTTCATCTGTCGGCAATTGCAGTTGTGCGGCCGTAGCCAGGAGATTCCCGCATTGGCCAAGCTGTTGGCCGGCGATCGGCTTTGCGAACCGGCGACCCAGGCGATTTTGGCCATCGGCGGCAAGACGGCGCTGGTGGCTCTTGGGGTGGCGCTGCCCGGCGCACAAGGAAAACGCCGGGCAACAATCCGACAGGCCATGGCCATCTTGACCGAATAAGGAGATCGAATCATGACCCAACATTCCAAACTCACCCGTCGCCGGTTCGTGGGCACCGCGGCCGCGACGGCAGCTACCTTGAGCATCGTTCCCCGCCATGTCTTGGGCGGTCCGGGACAAGACGCGCCGAGCGAAACGGCCACTTACGCGGTGGTCGGCAACGGGCGCCGGGCCGATGCGGGGATCGGATGCCTCGGCACGCGCAAGAAGATCGCTCTGTGTGACGTCGACACGAAGCACATCGGCGGCGAGCCGGACAACGACACCCGCTACACCGATTTCCGCCGCCTGCTCGAACGCAAGGATCTCGACGTGGTCTGCGTCGGCACGCCGCCCCACTGGCACGCGCTGGTTTGCATCCACGCCGCCCAGGCGGGCAAGGATATATTCTGCGAGAAGCCGATGACCAAGTTCATCGCCGAAGGCCGTGCCGTGGCCGACGCCGTGAAGAAGCACAACGTCGTCTTCCAGATCGGCACCTTCGGCCGGTTCGGCAACGCGGGAAACAAGGACCACATCGTCAACCACAAGATCATCAAACACGGTCTGATGCAGGACCTCGACGGCACGGTCGCTTTCTGTGGGGCGAAGAATCGCACGGGCAAGACCGATCTGCTCGAGGAGCCGGTCCCCGCGACGCTCGATTACGATTTCTGGCTCGGTCCCGCGCCGTACAAGCCGTACAATACGCAGCGGGTCCACTACAGCAACCGCTTTTACTGGGACTACGAAGGGGGCGATCTGACAAACTTCGGCGCCCATAGCGTCGATCCGTTTCAGTGGACCTTTGCCAAAGACGACACGAGCCCGGTCCGGGCCGAACCGTGTGCCCCCTGGCCGCAACACCCGGACGCCGTCTGCCAATACGCGTGGGCCGAACTGACCTATGCCGACGGGCTGAAGATGGTCATTACCGGCGGCAGTTGGAAGAAGCCGTACGACCGCCCGGTGAAACGCCGCATGGTCGGCGCCTCGGACCTCGACGAGGCCGGCCGGAAGAAGCTGGCCGAGTTGCCCGACCCCCAGCCGCTGATCCCGTTCGGCGAAGCGGTGCGAACGCGCCAGCAGGCCGGCGGAGCGGCCGAGTCGTCGCATCGCGTCTGCACGGCCATGCATCTGGCCAACATCGCCATTCGCACCGGCCGCACGATCCAATACGACCCGGTCGCCGAGCAGATCATCGGCGACGAAGAGGCGAACCGCCTGGTGAATATCCCGATGCGGGCGCCGTGGCGGCTGTGAAATCGTCGCGATCGATGTTTCGTGTAGCAGGCACACTCCGTGTGCCTGCTACTTATCTTCGTCCTCAACCGGCTTGCCGGAGATGGCGGTGAGAATCTGGCTGCCGACCGGCGGGCAGCCGGGGACGAAAATGCCGAGGCCCTTGCAGTTCGCCGTGCAATTGCCCAGGCAGAGCGTTCCCTCGGGCAGATCCGTATGGCCGGAGCCGATGGCGATGTCGATCGTCTCTTG
>JABMRP010001418.1 GCA_013202535.1 Planctomycetota bacterium | reverse complement strand
GCGCAAGGCCGGCAACTAGCACCAAAAGGCTACATCTCGCGGAGCGAGATGGCTACTATACGCGCCGAATTCGGGAAGTAATTTCTAAGGAGGAACTTCGGTGGCGGCCAAGCTTTGGTGGATCATGCGGAAGGATCTGACCTGCGAGTACCGGGCTCGGCGGGCCTGGCCTGCCATGCTCCTGCTGGGTGCCTTGGTGGCCATGCTATTCGGAATGCAGATGGATCTGCCGGCCGAGGGGAAGCGGCGGATCGTCGGCAGCCTGCTCTGGCTGGCAACCGTCTTGGCCGGTATGCGGGGACTCGACCGCGCCTTCACCTCCGAACGCGAACAGGGCTGCTGGGAAGGGCTTTTGCTTTGCCCCATCTCGTCGACGACCGTCTACCTCGGCAAGCTGGCGGCCAACGTCGTGGTGCTGGCCGGCTTGCAGTGTGTGCTGATCCCGTTGTTCGTGCTCTTTTCGGATGTTCCGCTGCTGGCTCATCCCGGGGCCATGCTGCTGGTCGCCGGACTGGGAAACATTGCCCTGGCGTCGGTCGGCACGCTGCTCGGCGCGGTCACCGCCGGAGCCCGCCGCGGTGGAAACCTGCTGGTGCTGTTGATGCTGCCGATGGTCGCGCCGGTGATCGTCGCGGCCGCGGAGGCCACGCGACTGATGCTGGAGAATGATTTCGCGGCGCCGTGGTGGCGTTGGATCCAGTTGCTTGCCGCGGCGGCGATCCTCTTCACCACCGCCGGGATCATGCTGTTCGATGTCGTGATCGAGGAATGAAACGATGTGGATGAAACTGGCGGCCGGCTTGACGACCGGTGCCATCCTGGCGATATTCTTCTGGGCCCCCACGGAAGTGACCATGGGCGGTGCCCAGCGAATCGTTTACGTCCACGTTCCCCTAGCCTGGCTCAGTCTGGCGGGGATGCTGGCCACGGCCGGCTGTGGAATCGCCTACCTGACTCGCCGCGACCTGGCATGGGATCATTGGGCCCAAGCGGCCGCCGAGTTGGGATGGGTTGCCTGCGGCCTGACGCTGGTGAGCGGATCGTTGTGGGCCAAAGCCGCCTGGAATACCTGGTGGGCTTGGGATCCGAGGCTGACGTCGGCGTTGATTCTCTGGACCCTCTACTCGGGATACCTGATCCTCCGCACCAGCGTCGAAGATCCTCACCGGCGTGCCCGGCTGGGGGCCGTGGTCGCCATCGTCGGCACAATGGACATTCCCCTGGTCGTCATGGCCACGCGTTGGTTTCGCGGGATCCACCCGATGGCGCCGGAGATGGAACCGGCAATGCGCGTGACGTTGCTGCTGAGCGTGGTTGCGCTCAGCGCATTGTTCGGCGTGCTGCTCGTGCGACGCCGCGGGCAACTGCTGTCGGCGAACCGGATATCGGTTTCTCGGCACGGGAGCGCGACATGATGGTTGCGAAACTGCTGCTGGTCGTCGGCGCCGTTGCCGGTTCGTCGAACCTCGATCCGGGCGCGATTCGGGGCGTCGTGGTCAATGCTTCGCAGGGAAACACGCCGGTCGGACGGGCGGAAGTGATGTTGCGTGTCTCGCAAGACGGCCGGCTCGTGCCGCTGGCAACGACAACCACCGACGCCGAAGGACGGTTCGCCTTCGTGTACCTGCCGGTGGACCCTCGCCACGAGTACCTGCCGGGGGCCAATCGCGACGGCGTCCACTATCCAGGGCAGCGCGTCCAGCTTGTCTCGCAGCGTCCGCAAGCCGCCGTCACCTTGGCGGTCCACGATTCGATTGCCCATCCCAGCCCGTTGGTCGTCCGGCGGCACGAGATCGTCATCTGTCCGCAGCCGGGTGTACTGCGCGTTACCGAGACGCTTCTCGTGGCCAATCCGAGCTTGCGAAGCTACGTCGGCCGGGCCGGCGAGGACGAGGCGGGACCGGTGACCCTGCGGCTGAGCATCCCCTCGGATTTCGAGCGGACCACGTTCCAGAAGGAGTTTTTCGGACGCCGCTTCTCGTTGGCCGACGGCCAGTTGGTCACCACGATCCCCTGGACGCCCGGCGAGCGGGAGTTGAAATTCACGTATGTGCTGCGCAACACGGAGCGCCGTCGCGTGTGGCTCCGCCCACTGGATCTGCCGTGCTCGGACGTGTGCGTGCGCGTCCGCACAACGAAACCGGAGGAGATCACCTGCAATCTCCCGACCACGGACATCCACCACGACGGTGATCTCACGGAGTTGGTTTTTCAGTCCTCGGGGCAGGATCTGCCGGCCGGACACGTTCTCCAGGTCGAACTTGGCCAACTGCCCGTCGCGTGGATGGTCTACGGACGCTGGCTGGCGCTGGCAATCCTATTGCTGCTGATTGCCGCCGCGAGCGTCGTGAGGATCCGGCGAAGATCTCAGCGAAGCGGCCAATCTGATCCGGACTGCCCCGGTACGAAGCAACGTTCGGCGCATGGCGCGGCCGGGCGACGTGCCGGGGCCGCAGTTGGCAAGCCCGTCCGTTAGGTGGATTGCCCGATCACGGGGCTTCCGAGGCTTCCGGGTCGGGCGTTTCCTCGTCGGACGTCTCCGGTTCCGTTGCCTCCGGCCCGAGCACTTCCGGCTGCGGCGATTCCGGTTCGGTCGCCTCCGATTGGGTCGCCTCCGGTTCGGCAGTCTCCGGTTGGGTCGCCTCCGGTTCGGCAGTCTCCGGTTTGGGATCCTCCGGCGCGGCCGGGGGCTCCGGTTTCGCGGGGCCTGCCTTCGTTGACGGCGGTTCGGGCCGCCGAAGCGACTCGATGAATGCCATAAACGCGCCCTCGCTATTAGCCATGGTCTTCGTGGGGCCGACGCACTTGATACCATACCGGCGGCCATCGAGAATGAAGGTGGCCACCTGCATCCGATCGCCCGTATTTCCGGTGGCAGTATTCGCCCCCTGAGGTTGACCGCCAAAAGCCCCCGACATGCCGACCAGGACGACCGACACCCCGGAGATCTCCCTGGTTTCTTGGGGTGTTTCGGTGGGAGTGCCGGTGAATTGCTGCCGCCAGTAGTCCATCATCGCGTCGACGGGGGCGCTGGCTTTGACGCCCGAGATGGTCAACCGCCCGCCGGCGATGTCCCCTTCGGCGGCAGGCAGGCTGAAATCCGCCAGTATGAATCCGCGCTCGGGAACTTGTTGCCGCTGCCAGCCGTCCGGTGCCGTCATGACCATCGAGCCAAGGTGGACTTCTGGTCCGGTTGCCGCCGGGCGCGACATCTGGCCGGGCCTGCCGCCGCGCGGCATAGCCATGCCACCGTGGGGGTTGGCCATTCCACCTTGGGTCTTGGACATGCCACCGTGGGGGTTGGGCGAGCCACCGTGCGGGTTTTCCGAACCGGGTGGGCCGGCGATGATTCGGCGGGACGGCTGCGGATCCTCGCCACATCCGGCGATCAGCAACGCGACTAATGCAATCGTGACTGTTCGGGGGGGCATTCTGATTTTGCTCCGTGTTTGGCTTCGAGGCAATGCGGCGCGAGCGATCGCAACCGCGGTACAGGCATGGGGTTTGAGCTTCTCTATCCATTCTATTCGTTGATCAATGCCGAGTCGAGGCGAAGGCGGAGCACCGGCATCGCAAGCCGGCCGGTCGTTTGCCGCCTCAAACCCAAGGTTACGTTGCCCGATGCCCTGATCGTCAAGGTGAAACAACTGATCGGCGACCGTTCCGGTACGTCGGCTATTTGCCCGGAATCGGCAGCGTGCGAATGTACAACAACAGCAGCACAACAACGATCAGGATCGGCACCAGCGACAGGGCCAGCCAGATTCTCCGGTTGGTGTGTTCGGCAAGGGCGTCTTCGGCTTGCCGGATGACCTCTTCGGCAACCGTCCGGCCTTCGGCCAGGGCCTCCTCGACCGGTTCGGCGGAGAAGGTGTGGATCAACGAGCGGGCGTTGGTCAACGCGTTCTCGGCCTGCATAAGGTCGAATCGGGGGCCGCGGACCTCCATCCCCAAGCGTTCCGCCTGCTCGATCGTAGCCTTCGCTTCCATGATCTGACGGTTCAATTGATCGAGTCCCGCCCGTAACGCACTTGCCGTTTGAATACCGGCCAAGGGGGCTCCGTACTGGTTCTCCTTCTGGTGGCATTCGATACAGACGGCGTCGCTCTCGGTTCCCAGCATCTCGTCGGTCGGGGAGTGGATGTGATGGTTGCTGTGGCAGGCCGTGCAGCCGGGAAGACCCTCCCAATCTTCCTGCTCGAAGCGGTGCTTCATGCGGGTATTCTCAAACAGCCCGGCCACCTTGGCGTGACAGGTGCCGCAGGCGTTGGCCACCGAGTCGATGTCAGGGGGGACGGCGCCGTGGTTGCCGTGGCAGTCGTTGCAGGTGGGCGCCGAAAGATCGCCCTTCTCCAGAAGTGCCTTGGCGTGGACGCTCTCCTTCCAATGGTCGTATTGATCGTAGCCCAGTTCTTTTCCGTGATACTGCCGCCCCGCCATTTTCCGCTGGTCGCCGTGGCACGTATTGCAGGTCTCGGCAAGGTTGGTCGGATAGACGGGCGAGGCCATGTCGCCCGCCGGCCGGATCGCGTGCGCCGTATGTTCCTCCCGGCAATGGCAGGAGACACACGTCGCGACCTCGATGTCCGGCGCTTCCGCGTCGAGAAGCTTGAGGCCGTGCCCGCTGGTAAGGTACTCGGCCAATTGGTCGGTTCGCGGCGAGGGCCGAAACTTCCTCATGTATTCGATGTTCGCGTGGCAATCTCCGCAGGTGTGGACGACCTGAACCGGGTGGAGTTTCGACCGCTCGTCCGTGGCCGGAAACATGCCGTGCGACCCGTGGCAATCCGAACAACTCGCACCGACCTCGCCGCCCGAGCCGAAGTGGACGCTCTTGGCGTACTTGGCGTACACGTCCGGGTTCTTCTTCTCGTGGCAACGGCCGCACAGCGCGGGGATATCCTCCCGGTCGATGCTCCGAAACGAGCCGTCTTTGCGATGGTCGTCGTGGTTGTCCATGTCCGCGGTGCCGCCGTGGCACTCGTGGCACCGAACGCCCGCCTGCCAGTGGACGTCCCCGGCCAGATCTTTTTCAGTGACCACCGGCACGTCTTTCGTCCAGAGTTCGCCGCTGGTGCTATGACAGACCAGACAAGCGTATCCCTTGGGAAGCAAAGCCGTGCCCTGTGCCGTGTCTGCCGGAGAAGTGCCGGAGCCGGGCAGTTCGGGAACGGGATCGTTCGGGGCGGACCCCTTCGCGTCGGGGACTTTCTCGGGTCGATCTTGCGCATGGTCATCGGACTCTTGGGCAACGGGGGGCGATACCGCGGGCCGGTCGTCGATAGGCGATTGTGCGCCTCCGTTGTTCTCTTGGCCGACAAACGCCGCGGTCAGCGCTAACCACGGGACGGCCAACAGCAGACACCTCGACACGACCGGCAGCCACCGCGCGGATGCACAGCCCCGCCCGGATGCACATCCCGGCCCGAATGCACACCCCCGCCCGAATGCACAGCCTACAGCCGTCTTCACGCAAGATTCGGAAAGCACTTTCATTCAAACGGCTCCGGACCTAGGGGTTCCCAATGGAATAACCGATCGACAGAGCCAGTACGACGGTGCAGACTGCCGTGAGGAGCAACAAACCGCGCCGGGCCGACGTCTTACGCTCGGAGAATGGAAGCGCCAGCATGAGCATGCCGAAGGCAAGGGCCGATCCCAGGACCATTTGTAGACTTAGCACGTCAAACCACCCCCAGGCGGTCATCACGATGATGAAGGCGACCCAAGGCGTGGCCAGGATGTTCAGGATCTTGCGAGAGCGCGGTCCGCGGTCCAGCAACGGGACCGCCACGACCGCCACTCCCGCGGCCCCGAAGAAGAGCACGCCGGCCGTCTTGGGAACGTATTTGAGCGTTTGGAACATGAAGAGGAAGTACCACTCCGGCTTGATGCCGATGGGGGTCGAGCCCATCGGGTCGGCCTTCTCTCCGAGTTCCCAGGGGAACAGCGCCGCCAGCGCCGCCAGGATGGCCAGCACCAGATACCAGCCCACCGCGTCCCGCAGGAGGAAGTGGGGAACAAACGGCATCGAGGGAACTCCGTCCTTGCTGCCGTGGAGCTTGACCGCCTGGTCGGGAACGCTCATCCCGTGCTTCTGGACCAGAAACAGATGCACGCCCATCAATCCCAGCACCGCCAGGGGCAAAATGGCCACGTGCAGCGCGTAGAAGCGGCTGAGTGTGTCGCCGGTGACGTTCTCTCCACCACGAGCCAGCAGCTTCAGCGGGTGGCCGATCAAGGGTACCGTCTCGGTC
>JABMRP010001417.1 GCA_013202535.1 Planctomycetota bacterium | reverse complement strand
GCCTTGGCCTGCTCATAAGGGAGCAGTGCCAGATCGGCCGTATCCGCCAGCCGAGCGATCTCGGCCTTGTGAGCTTGCCCGAACGCAACGGGGTTCTCCAGGGCATGGGCCACGAGATGGCTTTCGGGATAGAAGCTCAGATCGGGCATCTCCCTGACGATCTCATGGAAACGAGCGCGCAACTCGGCCAGCGTGCCGGCATATCGCGGATCGCCGGCCAGATTGTGGACTTCGTGGGGATCGGCTTTGACGTCGAAAAGGGCTTCGACCGGCTTGGTCTGAAAAAACTGAAGCTGGGGGCCGCTGAGTTTGCCCGCTCGAAACAGCTCGCGCCATTGTTTGTAGGCGAGCATCTTGTAGCGGTAGTTGTTCTGCAACCCGTCCGGCAGGTACGGCTGGTAGTTGCGAATGTATTGGTACTTCCCCTTGCGGAGCGAGCGAATCAGGTCGTACTTCTCGTCGAATCGGTCCGCGTAGCCGAACGACTCGTCGCGGGTGTTGACCTCGTTCACCGAGACACCCCGGCCGAGAAATGGGCGGCCGTCCATCTGGCGGGGGACATCGACTCCGGCGAGTTGAAGCGTCGTGGGACCGAAGTCGATGAAGCTGACAAAGCCATCGACCCGGCTGCCTAGCCGGGCATCGACAAGATGCCGGAATTTCTCCGGAACGCGCACGACCAGCGGCACGTGAAGCCCCGACTCGTAGATGTAGCCCTTCCCGCGGGGAAGGACGCCGCCATGGTCGCCGAAGTAGAAAACGAACGTGCTCTCCAGGAGGCCGTCTTCTCTGAGCTTGGCGACCGTGGAGCCGACGATGCCGTCGATGGCCGCGATGCGGTCGTGGTATCGGGCGTGGGTATAGCGAAACAGCGGCGTGTCGGGGAAGTAGTCGGCCAGTTGCATCGAGTCGGGATCGGTGAGCGTCTTCTCGTTTTCGTAGGTCGCCTGGCTAAAGTGCAACGAGCCCTCGTGCGACGCGCCGTGCGACTCCATGTGGAAGAAGGGCTGCGATTTGTCCGGCCGATTGCGCCAGGAAGCCTTTCCCGACGATTCGTTCCATACACCGGCGCCCTCGACGGCGTTGTAGTCTTTCTTCGAGTTGTTGGTCGTGTAGTAGCCGGCCTCGCGAAGGTAGGCGGGAAACATCCGCAAGCCCTCGGGCATGGGAGCCATCTTGTAGCGGCGATGAAACTGGGTGCCGATGCGCGGAGCGTAACACCCGGTGGCCAGCGTGCTGCGGGCAACCGAGCAAACCGGCGCGTTGGAAAAGGCGTGGACGAAGGTGAGCCCCTGTTCGGCAAGCGACTCGATGTTGGGCGTCTTGGCGCCTCCCGGGAAGAAGTGATCGAGGTAGTGTACGGAATTGTCCTCCGAGACGATCCAGACGACGTTGGGGCGATCATTGGCCGCCGTAGCGATCGTGGCGAAAGACAGGGCGATGGTGAGCAGGAAGAGCAATCGTTTCATGGTGTCCACCTTGTTTCACGGGACGACGACGATGGTTTGATTCATGGCGGGGGCCGTGGCGGGCCAAACGAGTTGGGCTCCGCCGGCCGACCTTGCCCGAATATTGTACTCGAAATCCTCACCCGATGCCGCCAGTTCGACGAAACGACCCCAACCTCGCCGTTGCCGGCTTTCCGAGTGTCTTGCCGCGGGGTACAATCGTCGGAAAGACCGGAAACGGTTGTGGCGGCGTTTCCAAAAGGAAGTTGCGCCGCGTGCATACCGACTTCGACGGTGACAGATCCACGTTGCTTTGTTGTGGGAGCCCACCATGAAAACGCTTGCGTTAGGCTTTGCGGTACTGCTCGGCATCATGCTTCCGACCGAGGCGCTTCCCGCCGAGGCGGCGTCATGGAAAGCCGGCGTGGCCAAGGTGCGCATCACGCCCGAGGTGCCGATGTGGATGTCGGGCTATGCGAGTCGCGATCATCCGGCCGAGGGCAAACTGACCGACCTGTGGGCCAAGGCGCTGGCGATCGAAGATGCCCAAGGGCATCGGGCCGTGTTGGTCACCATGGACATTATCGGCATCGACCGCGAGTTCCGCGACCGGGTCCGCGGGCGAGTGCGGCGGCAGCACGGTCTGCCGCCGGAGCGGCTGGCCCTGTGTGTCACGCATACGCATACCGGCCCGGTCATTTACGGTAACCTCCGGCCGATGTATTCCTTCGACGACCGGCAGGCCGAGCTTCTCAAGCATTATGCCGAACAACTCCAGGACAAGCTCGTCGAAGTGGTCGGCTTGGCGCTGGAACGTTTGCAGCCGGCCCGATTGAGTTGGGGCACCGGCCGAGCCACGTTTGCCGTCAATCGGCGAAATAACCCCGAGGCACAGGTTCCGGCCCTTCGTGCCGCGGGCAAACTTCAAGGGCCGGTCGACCACGACGTACCCGTATTGGCCGTCCACGACGCCGACGATCGGCTCCAGGCCGTGGTCTGTGGATACGCCTGCCACGCGACCGTGCTGTCGTTCTACCAGTGGTCGGGCGACTGGCCCGGGTTTGCGCAACGGGCGATCGAGAAGGCCCACCCGGAGGCCGTCGGCATGGTTTGGGCCGGTTGCGGGGCCGACCAGAATCCGCTGCCCCGGCGCCAGGTCGAATTGGCCCAGCAATACGGGCAGCGTTTGGCGGCGGCCGTCGACATCGTGCTGCAACAGCCCATGCGCGGGGTCGCGGGAACGCTTGCTGCGCGTGCGGCCGAGGTCGACCTGCCGCTGGCTCGACTGCCTTCCCGCGAGGAACTCGGGCAGACGCTGAAATCGAACAATCGGTACGAGGTGAATCGGGCCCGGTTCCTCCTGGAGCAACTCGATCGCGACGGGAAACTGGCGGCGACGTATCCCTACTCGGTCCAGGTCTGGCAGTTGGGCACCGGCCCGACGTGGGCATTCCTGGCCGGCGAGGTGGTGGTCGATTATTCGCTTCGATTGAAAGCCGAACTCGGCCCCGGCACGTGGGTGGCCGCTTACTCCAACGACGTGCCGGCCTACATTCCGTCGGAACGGGTCTTGCGAGAAGGCGGGTACGAGGGAGCCTCGGCCATGGTCTATTACGGCCTGCCAAGCCCGTGGGCGGCCGGCGTCGAGAATCGCGTGGTGGGCGAGGTCGTTCGGCAGGCGGCTCAAACCGAAACCGATTCGACCGGCCTGGATCACCGGTTGCCGATGTTCTTCGTCGACGACGATGGCCAAAGGAAACCGGTCGAGACCCCAGATCACTGGCAGCGGCGACGGCAACGCATTCTGCGCAACATCCAACAGGCCACCGGTCCGTTGCCCGATCGGTCGCACCTGCCGCCACTCGACGTCAAGGTTCTTGCCGAGGAGAAGGGCGACGGTTACCGGCGATTGAACGTGACGTTCACCGCCGAGCGGGACGATCGTATTTCGGCCCACCTGTATCTGCCCGACGAAAGCGCCGACGGCGTGAAACGCCCGGCCATGCTTGCCTTGCATCCGACCTCGCCGCTGGGCAAACGCGTCACCGCCGGCGAGAGCGACAAGCCGAATCGCGGTTATGCCAAGGAACTGGCCCAGCGCGGGTACGTGGTGCTGGCGCCCGACTATCCGTCGTTCGGCGATTATACGTACGACTTCGCGGCCGATCGGTATGTCTCGGGCACAATGAAGGGTATTTTCAACCATATACGTTGCGTCGATCTGCTGGCCGCCCGCGAGGAAGTCGACCCCCAGCGGATTGGAGTGATCGGCCATTCGCTCGGCGGGCACAACGCGATGTTCGTCGCCGTGTTCGACCCGCGTTTGAAGGTGGTCGTGAGCAGTTGCGGCTGGACGCCGTTTCACGACTACTACGAGGGCGACATCACCGGCTGGACCAGCGATCGGTACATGCCGCGGCTGCGCGATGTTTTCGGGCTCGAACCGGATCGGGTGCCGTTCGATTTCGCGGAAATCGTCGCGGCGTTGGCCCCCCGGCCGTTCTTCTCGAACTCGCCGCTGGGAGACGGCAATTTCGCCGCGTCGGGTGTGAAGAAGGCCGAAGCCGAGGCGGGTAAAGTCTACCGGCTGTATGGCGCAGGCGACCACCTTGTGGTGAAGTACCCCGACGCCGGCCACGATTTTCCGCCCGACGTGCGGGAGGAAGCCTATCGCTGGTTCGACCGATTCTTACCGAAGCCGACAGCGCCCTAGGATTCTCTCCG
>JABMRP010001416.1 GCA_013202535.1 Planctomycetota bacterium | reverse complement strand
TTTCCTCGGGCGTTGTTTCCTCGGGCGGCGATTCCTTGGGCGGCGCTTCCTTGGCTTTCTTTATGGCCGCTTTCAGATGGCCCTCGATCTCGCGCCGATGAGCGGTTACGCGATTTCGATGGCGCGCGAGGTCGAGAAACCGGGGGCGGTCCAAGGCGGACAGTTCACCGGCCGTTTGCAGGAAGGCCTTGTTGCCCCGAACCACCATGCGACGGCCCGTGAAGCGGACGATCTTCTCCCGGGTTTCCACGTCGGTGACGGTCAGGTCCTGCTCACCCTGTCCGCGGTAGACGACGACCTCTTCGTTGACCAGCGCGAAGTTGCCTCCGCGTCCAAACCCGTCGATGGCGCCGAGAAACTTGCCGCTGACTCGATCGAAGACCGCCGGGCTCGTGCGGCCGGTGGGTACGAAGAGCCGCGTGTCGGAGAGCAGCAGGTGGCCCTGCGGTGCGCCCGAGGTAAACGGTTGTTTCCAACGCGGGCTTCCGTCTTCGGCGTTCAAGGCACAAACGTAGACTCCCTGCTGGGGAAATACTCCGGCGCAGCAATAGGCCGTGCCACCATGGACGGTCACTCCGGCGCGGACGGGCCAGAGCGAGATCATCCGCCCGTTGCCCGGCAGGCGGCGGTCGTCGGGACCGACGCGGTGCTTCCAGAGTAGCGTGCCGTCGGCCGCCGTCAGGCAGTAGACGAAACCGTCGTCCGAGCCGGCGTATACCCGGCCGGCCGAAACGGTCGGCGTCACGCGGACGGGGCCTTCGGTGAAAAACGACCAACGCTGGTGGCCGCTCTTCAAGTCGAGACAGGTGATCTTGTCGTCGACGGTGGAACCCAAGTAGACCGCCCCCTCGGCAACCACCGCATGGGGCGCGCGGTCGAATGTGACCGACGGCTGAAGGTCGACCGCGTTGTGCCAGAAGTCCTGCCTCGCCGGCTCGGGCCACGCCGGACGCGGTGCCGGAGTGCGAACCGCCCAGGCCTCTTTCAGGGGAACGTTGATCCGCTCCGTGGTGACGCCACTCTGGTGATGGTCGCCGCCGTACGTCGGCCAGTCGGCGGCGGGAAGACTCGTGTGAAGGGCACTCAGAACGAGGGTCCAGGAGAGAAGAGAAGAAAGCCTGTTCATGCCGCTTACCGAACCTTCCGGGCAAATAAAAGGGGACATCACTGATATTTGCGAGAAGAGACATCAGTGATGTCCCCTTTTCTCGTCTGTTGTAGAACTAAGTGCGATCTAACCCCAAATGCCCCCGATTCCTCCCTCTTTCATTTGCCGGCGCAACTCCTGGGCTACGGCGCAAAATCACTGAAATCAAATTTGGGCCGCGGCCATTCACCCGTCTCGATGTACCGCAAGGCATTCTGAATGTGGTTTAGATCTACATTCAGGGTCGGATATGACTTTGGATCGTCGATCATGTCTTCAAGAAGTGCCTTTGCCTTTGCATGCCGACTAGCGCCAAGTCCTGTTATCAGGTCCCGTTGAGCCAAGGGGTCTGACTCCAATTGTTTCTCGACAATTGGTGCAAGAATATCCATGTTCTTACTGTGACCAAGGATAAGATAGGCCGCTCTACGTGAAGCCCTGTCCTTTGAATGGACGGCTTTTTTCATCATGCCCACGGTCTTAGGCAAATCGATCTTTGCAAGTGCCAGCGCGGCAATAACACGGACACTCTCACTTTCCGTAGCGCCTTGAAAAAAATGGAGCAAAGGAGGATACGCCTCTTGCAGTGAGGTTCCATCCAATCCGTAAACCGCAGCGTTGCGAATATCGTCGACAGGATCATCCAAAACACCGATAAGGTGCTTTGAAAGCTGCTTCCCATTCTTCATGTATCTAAGCGCTTGAACAGCTACATACCGCACATTCTTGTTCGAGTGGGTAGTAAAGGCTGCCAATGGCTCAACCGCTACATCACCAATGGAGGCTATCGTAGATGCCAACTGGTTACATGCACTCGGACTTAACTGAGGTGCCGCCGCCATTAGAGCCGGAATAACTCGAACCGATTGTTCTTTATGCCGACGAACGGTGTCAAGGATGCTGTTGTAGCGATCCGGCGTCAAAGGGCCTTTGAGCATCTCAACCGCTGCATCGAGTTCCTGAGATGCACTCGCAGCCACGGCCTCTGGCGGCTTTGCTACACTGCGATTGAAGCAGACGAGACAAAAAACCAACGCCAGCAATGTCGGACCGCATTGTGCCAGCACGCCACGCCATTTCAGCAAAAACAAGGATAATGTCTGCGGCAAGCAGTCGGCTTTCATCACGAATTCCCCTCCCCTACGCATGATCCTGCGACGGTATGGCAATAGCTACCTCGATTACTGACCCTCGACCGGAGCGGCCAGTTCCTCGGCCTTGGCGAAATCGGCGGCCGCCTTGGCCTTCTCGCCCTGTTTCTCGTACACTTGGCCCCGATTGGCGTACGCGGCCGAGAGATTCGGCTCCAGGCGGATCGCCGCGGTGAAGTCGGCCAGCGCCTCGTCGAGCTTGTCGGCTTGCATCTGGGCGATGCCGCGATTGCTGTAGGCGCCGGCGTATTTCGGGTTCAGTTCGATCGCCTTGGTATAGTCGGCCACGGCGCCGGGCAGATCGCCGTTCTGGGCACGCGCGATCCCCCGGTTATTGTAGGCCTCGGTGTGCTTTGGATTACGCCGCAGGAGGGCCGTATAGGCGTTGATTGCGCGGGGATAGTCGTGCTTGTCATGATAGGCGACGCCACACTGAAGATAGGCGTCCAAGAGATCCGGATCCGCCTGGATGGTCTTGATGTAATCGGCGATGGCGGCGTCCAAGTTTCCCGCATCGGCGGCGATTCGCGCGCGGCGATATCGCGGAGCGGCATACTTCGCGTCGAGTCGCAAGGCGGCGCTATAGTCGCCGATCGCTTCCGTCCAGAGCTTCAAATCCTCGTAGACTCGCCCCCGATTGTAATACGCCTTGGCAAACGACGGTGCCAGGCGAATCGCCTGAGAGTAATCGGCCAAGGCCCGATTCTGTTGACCGCTAAGGCGAAAGGCCAAGGCACGGTTGTTGTAAGCCTGGGTGAATTTCGGGTCGAAGCGGATCGCGCGGCTAAAGGAGACCACCGCTTCGTCGTAACGCCGATGGCGCAGATGATCGACGCCTTCGGTGGCGGCGGCAACGGCCGGATCAAGCGGCGCCGGCAAAGTCTCCTCGGGCACCGGTTCGGTTACCGGTGGAGCGGGCTGGCTCGCGGCGTCGGGTGGTGTCTCTTGCGCGAGGGCCGTGATCGCAAAGATTCCCAACCCGATGGGCATCACGAGCAGCCGAAGAGTGGCTCGCATCGGTTTCCGCTTTTCGCTCGGTCGCACCTGCATCATCCGCTCCTTGCATGGAAACGTGTGCCACTGCTTGCTTGCAAGCAGTGCCTTTTTCCCGGGTTTCGTGCTCTGATCCACAGCACTGCTTGCAAGCAAGCAGTGGCACACAACCTCTTCAACGGGCTGCTCGCAGTTTACGGTATTCGCGTCGTCAAATCAACATCCCGGCGATCGAGGCGGTCATGAAGGCGGCCAGTGCGCCGCCCAACAGCGCCCGAAGGCCGAACTTGGCCAGATCCTTGCGCCGCGAGGGAACCAATCCGCCGATTCCGCCGATCATCACGGCAATCGACCCGAAGTTGGCGAATCCGCACAACGCATAGGTGGCGATCGTAAACGAGCGATCGCTGATCTGGCCTTTCAAATCGCCGAGATCCTGAAAGGCCAACAGTTCGTTGAGAATCGTCTTCTTGCCGAGCAACATGCCGACTTCTTGGGCGTCGCACCAGGGCACGCCCATGATCCAGGCCAGCGGCGCCAGGCACCAGCCGAACAGCCGTTCCAACGTCAACGGCTCGCCGTACGCATTGGGCACCAGGGCCGACAGGCCCAAGTTGAGCAACGCCACGATGGCCACAAACGCGATGAGCATGGCGGCCACGTTCAAGGCCAGCTTGAGTCCCTCGGACGCGCCCCGGCAAGCGGCGTCGAGCACGTTGGCGTCTTGCCGGGGAATCTCGATCTTGACCACGCCCTTGGTCAGCGACTCCTCGGTCTCGGGGATCATGATCTTGGCGATCACCAGCGACGCCGGGGCCGACATCAACGAAGCGATCAGCAGGTCGCCCATATCGGCTCCGGCCGCCCAGTAAGCCCCGATAATACTGACCGACACCGAGGCCATGCCGCCGGTCATCATGGCCATCAATTCGCTTTGCGTCATGCGCGCCAGATACGGCTTGATGGCCAGCGGCGCGGTGGTCATGCCGAGGAACACGTTCGCCGCCGCGGCCAGCGATTCGGACCCCGATGCGTCCATCACGCGGACCATCAGCCAGGCCATCCCCTTGACCAGCAGTTGAATGATCCCCAGGTGAAAGAGCACGGCCATCAGCGAGGAGAGGAAGATAATCATCGGCAGCACCGTGGTGGCGAATCGGGCCTGCCAGAAGGTGTCCTTTTCCTTCAGAATGAAATCGCCGAAGACAAACTCCGCTCCCGCCTGGGAGCATTGGATCACCTCGTTCACGGCGTTGGTCACATGGGCAAAGGCGTCGCGTCCCAGCGGCAGCCACAGGAGCACCACCCCGATGGCAAGCTGTAGGCCGACACCACTGACGATCAGCCGGAAATTCATCTTCCGCCGGTTGTTCGACACGGCCCAAGCCAGGGCCATCATGGTCATCAGGCCGAGAAAGCTAATGAGCCGTTCCATGTCTCGGTTCCTCGGGTCGGTTCCATGTCTCGGTTCCTCGTCTCGGTTCCTCGCGTCCTCAGCCGGTAAGAACGGCCCACCAGGGTAGCTACGGTCGCCAGACC
>JABMRP010001415.1 GCA_013202535.1 Planctomycetota bacterium | reverse complement strand
TCATGACCCGTGGCCGTAAGCTCTCCCGCCATGGCAACGGCACCCAGGGACAACCATACCGAGGCAGCGATACACAGCTTCACGGGTTTACCCTTATCTCTCGTACGCTTATTGGCCAGGACTCGTCACCCTACCGATCAAACCACTTCCGCAACGTATGCAGCGTCGCCGCGCGGCCAGCGCGAGCGATCGAGGTGGTCAGCGGGATCTCCTTGGGGCAAACCTGCACGCAGTTCTGGGCGTTGCCGCAGATCTGGATGCCGCCCTCGGCCAGCAGGGCGTCGAGCCGGGCGATCGAGTTCATCTGCCCGACCGGGTTGGCGTTGAATAGATCGACTTGGGCGATCGCCGCGGCGCCCATGAAGGCCCGATCGTGGGCCGCGCGTCGCCGGGCGGCGTATTGCTCGTCGGTTTCCTCTTCCCGACGCGGCAGTTCGATCTTCGTGTACTGCGGACACGTCTCCAGGCAGCAGCCGCAGGTCATGCACTTGCTCAGCGCGTAGGACCGCTGTTGCATCTCCTGCGATTGCCGGGGGCCCGCGCCGATGTCGTAGTAACCGTCGACCGGCAGCCAGCCCTCGATCTTCTCCAGCACGTGAAACATTCGGCAGCGGTCGACGACCAGATCGCGGACCACGGGAAATTTGGTCATCGGCCCCAGTTCGATTCCCGCCGGACGGTCCTCCAGCAAACGGTCGACCAGCGCCGTGCATGCCTGGCGCACGCGACCGTTGACGACCATCGAGCAGGCGCCGCATACCTCCTCCAGGCAGTTACATTCCCAAGCCACCGGGGCGACTTCCCGGCCATCGGCCGTGTGGGCCATGGCGGCAATCTTCTGGAGCACGCTGATGACGTTCATGTCGCGCTCGTACTCGACCCGGAATCGCTGCCAGTAGCTCGGCTGGCCCGGTCCGTCCTGGCGGAGCACGGTGACGTCGAACGCGCGGCTCGGCGGGGATGTCGTGTTGGTCATGGTTGCACCTGACGTTGTTTCCAAACTTCTTCGATCTCCTCCCCGCCGACGACGCCGTACAAACGGGGGCGGGGCGGGATCAGCGATGTATCGACCTCTTCGTACGAAAGCTCCGGCTCGCCCCCCGAATCCAACACCGCGATGGTCGACTTCAGCCACTGCCGGTTGTTGGCCTCGAACCGATCGCACCAGGCCTCGGCCTGCCGGCGCCGCGCAAGCGGCTCATCGGCGTCGACCGCGGGCATGGCAAACTCGGGCTTGTAGTGCGACCCGCGACATTCGTCCCGCGCCAGCGCGCCCTTGAGGATCGTCTTGGCCATGGGAAACATGTCGCCCAGCGCCCGGGTGAAAGTGAGGTTCTGGTTGGTCCACTGGCCGCCGTCGGCAAGTCCGCACCGCGGCAGGCGCTCCTGAAGCGAGCAGACCGTCGCGTAGGCTTCTTCCAAGTCGCGGTTATGACGCACCACGGTGGCGGCCTCGGTCATCACACGCCCCAATTCCTCGTGCAGCGTGTAGGCATTCTCTCGGCCGTTGCTGCGCGACAGCAGTTCGTCGGTTGCCGCCTGATGACGGTCGCGCGCGCCATCGAAAAGCGCCGCCGGCTGCTCGGCCGCCGTACCGTCGGAGAGCGACTCCAACTGATTGGCGATGCCCGGCGCCACGATCAGACCGCTGAAGATACAGGCCACCAGCGAATTGGCGCCCAGCCGGTTGGCCCCGTGATACTGGTAGTCGCATTCTCCGATGGCGAACAGACCCGGGATGTTGGTCTGCTGGTTGCGTGGCGAGCCGATTTCCAGCCCGCCGTCGGCCGTGCGCTGGTAGTCGCACCAAAGTCCGCCCATCGAGTAATGCACGGCGGGAAAGATCTTCATCGCCGCCCGTCGCGGGTCGACACCCTGGAATTTCTCGTAGATCTCAAGAATGCCGCCCAACTTGCGATCCAACAGCTCCTCGGGCAAATGGGAGACATCGAGGTAGACGCACATCCGGTCCGGCTCGATGCTCAGGCCCTCGTTCACACAGAGGTTGAAGATCTCGCGGGTGGCGATGTCGCGGGGAACCAGATTGCCGTACTTGGGGTAGCGATCTTCGAGGAAGTAATATCGCTCGGATTCGGGGATCTCATTGGGGAATCGCGGGTCTTGCGGTGTGCGGGGCACCCAAACCCGGCCGCCTTCGCCCCGGGCGCTTTCGCTCATCAGACGCAGCTTGTCGGCACCGGGGATGGCCGTCGGGTGTACCTGGATGAACTCGCCGTTGGCATACCGGGCACCGGCTGCAAAGGTCCGCCCCGCGGCGCTGCCCGTGCAGACCATCGACATGGTCGAGCGTCCGAAGATCAACCCGCACCCACCCGACGCAACAACCAACGCGTCGGCCGGAAAGGCACGGATCTCCATGCTGAGGAGATTTTGGGCGACGCATCCGCGGCAACGGCCGTGGGAGTCGAGCACGGGGCCGAGATAGTCCCAGGACTCGAATTTCCGCACATGGCCGGACACTTCCCAACGGCGAACTTGCTCGTCCAGTGCGTAGAGGAGTTGCTGCCCGGTGGTGGCCCCGGCAAACGCCGTCCGCTGGTACAGGGTCCCGCCGAAGCGCCGGTGATCGCGCATTCCCTCGGGCGTGCGATTGAAGGTCACGCCGAGCCGATCCATCAGGTCGATGATCCGCGGTGCCCACTCGGTCAACTCCTTGACCGGCGGCTGGTGCTGGAGGAAATCGCCGCCGTAGACCGTGTCGTCGAAGTGTTTCCACTCGGTGTCGCCCAACTGCCGGGTGAGATGGTTGACGCTGTTGATGCCGCCCTGGGCACAGCAACTATGGGATCGCTTGACCGGCGTGAGGCTCATCAGGTCGACGTCGATCCCCAGTTCGGCCAGCTTCATCGTCGCCGCCAATCCGGCCAGACCGCCGCCGATGACCATCACGCGCTGTTTCGACATACTATGGCTCCATGGTGTAAAGTAGCTATCTCGCGCCGCGAGATGTAGCCTTTGATGTCGGGCAATATCTCGTGAAAGGCTGCATCTCGCGGAGCGAGAT
>JABMRP010000142.1 GCA_013202535.1 Planctomycetota bacterium | reverse complement strand
TGGTAAGCCTCGGCGAGGTCCCGTCAGCACTATCAGCCCGTTGAAAAAGTAACCCGAAGCGTCAGCGAGGAACCAGAGGCGTCGATTTCTCGGCAAGTCGGTTCAATCATCTTGACATTTTGGCCGCTGCAGAGCGTCTGCCCCGATCGCAGACGCTCTTCTTCGTTGCCGAACTCTCCCGCAGCCGTCCATTCCGGCGATCCGCCCATTTCTCGGTGAAGTCCGGCTGTATCGAATGTGAAGCATAGTCTGGCTGTAACGGCCCGCCCTGATAGGCCGAGTGAGCATCGATGTCTACTTTTTGAAACGCTTGACGGGCGCGCGTGTTGCGGTTTCTTAATGGGCTGGCGGCTGGACGCTGAGATGGTTGACTGGCAACCGAACACAACTCGTTGCATGGAGCCGCGTTACAACGCAAGCTTCGCAGATTACCTATTTTAACATTCTTTGGCCCGGGATGTGCGGTTCTGTCCCACACCGTTTCAACCATGCAACACGATCACTTTTTCTGGCTCGACACGCCTTAGGAGACACAGCGGATGAAGACTACAGACCGAACGGGCAAGAGAACTCGTAGACGCCGCGGCGTACTGACCTTCGAGTGGATTCTACTCATTTCACTCCTGGTCATTGGAATCATCGGTGGCCTGTCGGCCGTTCGCGACGCATTGAATTGCGAACTGATCGATCTGGCCGAATGCATCGAGTCGATCGAAGTCTGCTGTGACGAGCCGGGGTGTGATCCCTCGGGTTGCCCGGAGAATGACCCCAACTGCTGTGACAACGCCCCCGATGTCTGTAATCCTTGCGGCCTCTAACGGCCAGGCATGTGTCCGCGAGTCCCTGATCGATCCCTCATCCGCACGCTCCAAGGTTCGTTTCCCCACTTCGGGAGACGAACCTTCTCTTCTTGCGCGAAGATGTCAAACGGGTGGCCGAAGCGTTGGACGACCGGATCGACCGTGCCGTGCAATACACGGCCGCCATACCCCTCTCCCGCGTCCGTGGGGGTCGCCATGCATCTTTCTGGCGGTAAGACGATTTGCTATATTTGAGGCGATGCTATCGGCATCCGGCCCGGTTATCATCGGGAAAACCTCTGGCGGAGCGACAAGAGATGAATGGCGAACCGATCGTTGTCTTGCACGTCGAAGATAATCAGGATCACGCCCATCTGGTGGCTCGGAACTTCCAGAGACACCGCGTGGCCAACGTCGTCCATCTCGTCGAAGACGGAGAAGCCGCCTTGGACTATCTCTTGCGGCGGGGCGACTACGAAGATCCCCAGACGAGTCCCCGCCCTCACCTAATCTTGCTGGACTTGAGGCTTCCCAAGATCGACGGCCTGGAAGTCCTTCGCACCATCAAAACGACCGACCGTTTGACCAGCGTCCCCGTGGTGATTCTTACGTCGTCGGAAACCGAGCGGGACATTGCCCGGGCGTACGAGTATCACGCCAACAGTTATCTGGTCAAACCCATCGGATTCGCCGATTTCAGCGAGATGATGGAATCGCTGGGGTTCTACTGGCTGGTGTGGAACCGGTATCCCTGGTCGGAGACGAGAGACTGACCTGACATGACGAGAAATCTGCTCGGCGGAAAGGCGGTTCACGTTCTCTTGGTGGAGGACGACACGGGACACGCCGAAGTGATTCGGCGCGCGTTCCTGTCGAGTGCCCCGCAAGCGGAACTGACCATCGTCCACACGCTCGCCGAGGCGCGAAGTCGGCTGGCCGAGTTCACGCCCGAGTTGGTCATCACCGATCTGCTGCTCCCGGAAGGACTTGGCACGGAACTGCTCCCGGCGGGCGAAGTCCCGTTTCCCCTCATGGTGATGACCAGTTTCGGGAACGAACAGGCGGCGGTCGACGCGATGAAGGCCGGCGCGCTGGACTACGTCGTCAAATCGAGCGCCTCGCTGGCCGACGTTCCGCGCACCGCCGAGCGCGTGTTGCGCCAGTGGGAAGATATCCAAGAGCGCCGGCGGGCCGAAAGGGCACTGCAAGCGGCACACGACGAATTGGAGCGGCGCGTCGCCGAGCGAACGGCCGAACTGGCCAAAGCCAACACGCAACTGAAGCGGGAAAGCGAGGAACGCAAACAGGCCGAGGAAACCCTCAGGCGGGCCGAACGGCTCGCCTCGATCGGTACCCTGGCCGCGGGAATCGCCCACGAAATCAATAATCCGTTGGGGGCGATCACGCTGTTTGCCGGAGCCGCCAAGCGATTGTTGGGGCAACCCGACGGCATGGAAACGGTCACCGAGGCCCTCCGTGAAATCGAATCCCAGGCGCAGCGATGCAGCCGGATCGTCAAGAGCGTGCTCCAATTCGGCCGCGAACAGTCGCCGCAAAAATGGCCCAACGATCTCCGTAAGGCCGCCGGGCGAGCGCGAGACCTGACCCACGCCCTGGCCGTCGAGAAGAGCGTCGCCGTCGATCTGCGCCTGGAAGACGATTTGCCCGATATTGTCAGCAACCCGACGGAAATGGAACAAGTCTTCGTCAACCTGATCCACAACGCCGTCCAAGCCTCCCAGCCGGGGGATCGAGTATCGGTGCGCATCGAATCGGCACACGGCGCGATCCACGCCCACGTCGAGGATCGGGGATGCGGCATGAGCGAGGAACAACTCGGCCGTGTGTTCGATCCCTTCTACACCACGCGGTCCGACGAAGGTGGAACCGGCCTGGGGTTGAGCATCTCCTACGGGATCATCGAGAACCACGGCGGCACGATCAACGGCCGAAGCAAGCCGGGTGAGGGGACCACCTTCTCGTTGGTTCTGCCGTTGAACCCGCCACGCGACGGCGATGCCTAACCGTTGTCGACTCCGGTCCCAGGACATCTTCGTCGGCGTATCGACGGCCATGGTGGGAATGTGGCAGGTCCGGCAGGCGACGGCACGGGTATCCAGCATGGATGCGCAGGGCGGGCGTTTGGTTACAGGCTCGGGCTTCTTCCCCACCGGCCCCGTGCCGGTGGCTTGCTGGCTTGGAGACTGTGCGGAGAGTTGATGTACCCGCCACTGGTGTCCCTCTCTTTCCGCCGCCGCAGGCGGCGGAAAGAGAGGGACGAAGCTCGCAGTAAGTTGTGCGTCGTAGTACCCAAACCAATAAACCACCGGCACGGGGCCGCTGGGGAAGAAGTCGAACTGACGCTGTTCAATTAGATTTTGGGCGAAAACGGGGACGACCGAATACACAACAGTCTTCTCTGCTCCCTCTGCTTCCTTCTGTTCAAAAGCCAAGGTTGGAACAGGAGGAAGCGGAGGGAGCAGAGACGGTCAAATGGGGCATTTCGGACAAGAAAGACTCCCTTCGCCTTTTTCCTCCCCGGTACCGTCTCCTCGGAAATCATCTTCCTGACAGGCAGCGCCAGCCAAGATAGCCGATCGTATACGTTATTCCGGGGACGCAACCCCAATCCACAACAAAAGGAACCCACCAATACGCATTTACGAAAGCATTTGGCAGTATTGCGACACCAGACGCCGCCAGGGAACCACCGACCAATGGAATCCACGAACTATGTTTCCGTCGTATCAACCACTGAATGACAACGCCCCAATTCATGACGGTGACGAAGCCGCCGACAAGAATAAGCAGAGAACCCGCAGTAGCTTGAACTACGCTCATTACGTCCCCGATCCAACAAAGCCAATTTGCGTCCATTCGTGTCTATTGGCGGTTCTTATTGTTTCCTGTCGGGGGAAAAAAGGGCGTTTACTCAAACCGCTCCGCCAGCCGGGAAAACTCGTCGCGCAGTGCGGGCATGGCGCCGGCGTGGGAGGCGACCAGGGCGCCGACTTGGTTGGCGAAGTCGGCCTGGTTTTGCAGCGGCCAGCCGCGCAGCCGGGCGACGATCAGCGCGGCGGTGAAGGCGTCGCCGGCGCCGACGGAGTCGGCCACCTCGACGACAATGCCCGGGCTGTCGGCCGTCGCGTGGCGGTCGAATAGTTGGCAGCCGCGCTCGGCGCGGGTGATGCAGACGGTGGCTACGTTGTAGCGGCGTTGGATGTAGCGGGCGAACGTCTCGTGGTTGGTGCTGGTGGTCTGTAGAAGTTCGGCCAGCGCGGTCACTTCCGTATCGTTGAGCTTGACGAGGCGGGAAAGGCCCAGCGACCGCTCGATCCACGCGCGATTGTACCAGCGCTGTCGCAGGTTGACGTCGTACACCACCAGGCACTCGCGGCTCACCGCACCCAGCGATTTGTAGATCGCCCGGCGCGAGCGGGCGGATCGTTGGGCCAGGGTGCCGAAGCAGACGGCCGCCGCCTGCTGCATGATCTGGGTCAGTGCTTCGTCACACTCGAGATGCTCCCAAGCGACGTCCTGGTGGATCACGTAACGGGGATCGCCCGGGCGAGACGTGTCGACGGTGACCGTGCCCGTGGCGTGTTCCACGTCGCGCTGGACCGCCTCGGTCGGGAGTCCTTCGGCCTGAAGGAAATCGACCAGTTCCATACCCAGCGGGTCGTTTCCGACGCGAGAGCAGACCACCCCCCGACAGCCAAGCTGCTGGGCATGAAAGGCGACGTTGGCCGGTGCTCCGCCGGGCCGCTGCAAATCGTCAAAAATATCCCAGAGCAATTCGCCCAGGCCGACGACCAGGGGCTGATTCGATGGTTCGCTCATTTCTTTCCGATCAATGTAAACATCAGGTGCCATCCGGAACCGCCGGACAAGGCGTCGCTCTTCTCCTGGTCGTTGTCGACCGGGCCGATCTCGCCGGCACAGTAACAGCCGAACAGCGGCAGATCGTCGCCGATCGCCTTCCGCATGGCGTCCAACTCGTCTTGGTAGTCGTTCAGTTTGCTGCGACGGCCGGCGCAATTGAAGGCCAAGGCGGCGATCGGTTTTCCCTTGAGCTTCTTCAGTGCCTCGGCGGCCCCTTCCTCGGCCGAGGCGATGACCGTGTCGTTCTGGTTGGCCATCCGCCCCGAAAGGGCCACTTGGAAATCGCCCGAGAGCATCAAGGCCACGGCGCTGTCGGCATGGGCCTTGCCCTTGAAATAGACGAACGTCTGGCCGGCGTTCTTATTGGCACATCCGCCGGTGATGGGGAACTGCTTGCCGAGCACCTTTTGCACGCCCTCGACGAGGAACTGGTTCTTCGGCGAATGGGCGTCGGCCACGAGGATCAGCAGCTTGTCGTTGTCCGTACGGCGAAGCTTGCCGGCCAGCTTTTCGCCGGCGGCGTGCAGCTTCTCGCGAATCTGGTCCTGGTCGGTGTCGAAGGTGAGCTTTGCCGTGCCCATGTCGGTCACCAGCCGGGCCGATACGCCGACGCCTCGGCCGCCGATGCCCAGCAGGCAGACCGAATCGAAATCGCTGCACCCGGCTTGAGTGAACGAGCCGTAGGTGGCGCCGCCCATGACCATCTCGGCCGGCAGCACGGAGCAGACGCCTTCGATCAGGCTCTCTTTGTACTCAAGGTCCTCGAAGCACTCGGAGACCAGCACGGCCTTCAGAGCCGTATCGCCCATCGCTTTGAGCAGCGCCTCGGCGGCCGCTTTGCCCGCGGCGGCCGGTTCTTCGTCTTCATCCTCGACCATAACGATCCGGATCACGACGTCGCCCGGTTCGGCGCAAAGGGCGGTCGGCCCGATGAACGCCCAGGCGAGCGTTGCGGTGATCGAGACGAGTAGCCATTTCGCAAATCGGTGGGATAACATGATGGGTTTCTCCTGGGTTGTTGGGTGATGGTGTGTGTCTGTGATCTACTCAAACTGAAAACAAGAGAACCACGAATGAACGCAGATAGACACGAATGTGCTGGAGTTGAAAAGGATTACCCCTTGTCTTGGCGCGAATCCGATTCGTGTTGATTTGCGTCCATTCGCGGTTCGTTTTCGGCGGATTTCCGGGGAAATTCGGCGAAGCAGTTTCAGTTTGCGTGACCTAGTATTTCGAGGAACACAGCCCCCATTGCAGTTTATTATCGAACGGTGGTTTCTCGCCCCATACGGCACCCGGCCAGAGACTCCATGCCAGGCGGTTGCGCTGGCTGGGCCACATACCGGCCGCGGCACCCCAATCGCGCAGGCCCGTGCCGTCGGGATCGTGGATCAAGACCGAGAGGTGAAACTCGCGGCCTTCGCTGGGACGAATCCGGTCTCGCATCAGCTTAAACGGAATGCCGCATTCGTAATAGGTCACCCCACCAACGCGGCTGACGGCCACCACCGCATCGTCGAAGGCCAGCGACTCCAGCTCGCGCAGTTTGCTCCCGACGCCCAACGCCATCCCCGGCTCGGCCAGCTTGAAGCACTTTCCTTGGGTTCCCTCGCCCCGCCCTTGGGTTCCCCCACCGGTGGCCACTAAGAGGAACTCGAACCGCGTGGCTTCTTCCTCCGCCGAGGTACCCGTTCGGGTATCTTGCGGCGAAATGGCGATCTGTACGGCATCGCAGTTTGGTTCCGTCCCGTGGGCGATCCAGCGCTCTTCCTCGACGGCCACGAGGATCGAAAACTGGCGGCGGTTCCAGAACGTGTGAACGACCGTCTTCTTGCCACCGGTGATAAAGGTGACCGGTATGGCGTCTTTCCAATCGTCGATCTTGCCGTCGATTTCCGGTTTGAAATACGGCGCACTGGCGGTGACCACGTTCTGCCGCCGGGTGACCGTCACTCCGCCGCCGGTGGCCGAGGCTTCGAGGGGGTAGACGTTCTCTTGGGCGATCGTCCCCCGTTTGACCACAAACGGCACCCGCTTGGTTTGCCCGGGTGCCAAGTCGACTTCCTGCTCGGTCGGCGAAAGTTGCCACACCGCCGGCACGGTTACGCGGAGCACACCGCGGTACGGCACGTCCCGCAGATTCTTGATCTGCACCACGGCCGACGGCGCGTGGGCCGGCGCGACGCCGAAGCTCTCGATCCGCAGAGCGACCGGATCGGCAGCCAGGACCGTTTGGCAGGCGATGAGTGTCAGGAGAAGAGCCGTGTACGTCGGCCAACGGTCAACAAGGTTGGATCGCATGGCGGGTTCTCTGAAAGCGGGTTCGCGTCGTGGGATAGATTCGTGTGCCACTGCTTTTTCAACGGCCTGTCAGAAGCCCTTCTCTCCAAGAAGCCCCCATTTTGCACCACGGAGCCACGGCGGTCAACAACCTGGGGCCCAAGACCACCGCAATCGGGGGGCACGGCGTGCGGAAGTCTCGCCGTCAGACTCTACCCCCCCCAGCTTCTTGCCGCGATGAAAACGATCTGTTACGCTTGGCACTGTAGAAAACCAAGACCATTGCCGTTCCGTCGTTTAACGCCCAGCCGAAGGCGCCGGCTTCCCCCGCGTTCCACGACCAGAGAAGCCGGCGCCTTCGGCTGGGCGTTAAACCAACCCCGGGTACGACCTGATGAAGAAGCGAATCCTTCCGCTATTGCTGGCCGGTTTGTTCTTGTGCTGCGGGACATGGGCCTACGCCTCGGCCGATGGCGAACCGTCGGGAGAAATCGGCGAACAGACCGTCAACATCGGTGGGCTCGACCTGGGAATCATCGCCTTTTATCTGGTAGGCATCGTGGCCTTGGGATGCTGGGCCGGCACGCGGCGGAAAGAAGCCAAGGGGAGCGACTATTTTCTCGCCGGCAAATCGCTCAAATGGCCGATGATCGGTCTGGCCCTGTTTGCCACCAATATCTCGACGCTTCATCTGGTGAGTTTCGCCCAGAACGGTTACACGTCGGGGTTGGTCTACGGCAACTTCGAGTGGATGGCCGGCTTCACGCTGGTGATCCTCGCCCTGTTCTTCGCCCCCTTCTACCTTCGCTCGAAGGTAGCCACGCTACCCGACTTCATGGAAAAGCGGTTCAGCCGGGGGAGCCGCGATTACCTGGCCATACTCTCGATCTTCTCGGCCGTTGCCGTGCATATCGGCTTCTCGCTGCACACGGGTGCGATCGTGCTGGAAGGCACCGTGCTGCCGTCGATGGGTATCGAGAACCCCCAACAGTATCACGGCTGGACGATCCTCGTCCTCTGCGCGGTCACGGCGATCTACACGATCATCGGTGGTTTGCTCGCGGTCGTGTTG
>JABMRP010001414.1 GCA_013202535.1 Planctomycetota bacterium | reverse complement strand
CATCTTCCGCAGCTTCCCTAACTGAAATCTTGCGGAAACTTCAACTTGGGTAATCGGCATGGTTCGGCCGATGAGATTCATAGCCCGGGGTAGTTCTTGCGCCGGGGTATGTCCGCACACTAGCGAGCTTGTCGGGGATCAACATGTCGAGAACGGGTTTGTTTTGGCGGGGGGCGGCGGCCGCTGTCTTGCTCTGGGCCGGTCGGCCGGTTGGGGCTCAATCGATTCCCGAAATCCAGCCCAGCCGTGTGCTGAAGCTGGCCGCCGAGCGGTCGTTGGAAAAGATTCCGGTGATCAGTCGGGTGATTATCGGTCCCGACGGAACGACGCTGGCCACCGCCGGCGACGACCATCTGGTGCGGTTTTGGGACACCGAGACCGGACGCGTGTTGGGACGCCTGGAGGCACACGCCGACTGGGTCCGCGCCACCGCGTTTCAACCGGGCGGAGATCGGTTCATTAGCGCCGGCGACGATCGGCGGATTCGATTCTGGGACGCGTCTTCCGGTACACGGCTGCAGTCGGTCGCCGAGAACGTCCAGCCGGTCTGGTGCCTGGCGTTTCGCCCCGACGGCCGGGAGTTTGCCGCCGGAGGGTTTTCCGACACGGTTCGGGTTTTCGACGCCGAGACGGGCGAACTGCTTCGCGAGCTGGACGCTCCCGGGCGCGACGTGCGCGCGCTGACTTACTCTCCCGACGGGTTGCATCTGGCGGCGGCCGGGCAAGGGGGTACGATCCGTGTGTGGAACGCCGACGACGGTTCACTCATCGGCAATTTCGCCGAACACAACGGCCGAGTCAACGCGCTGGCCTATTCACCCGATGGCGCGCACCTCGTTTCCGGCGGCGACGACGGTTCGGTCCGCTTGTGGGACGGACGTACGTATCGGGCGATCGGCGCGATGCCCGCTCAGGGGGCCAAAATCCTCTCGCTCGCTTTTTGCGGCTCCGGAATGCTTGCCGCGGGAGGAACCGACAATCGGATCTACCTTTGGGATCTGGCGGCCCAGCGGCCCCTGTATCGGCTGACGGGGCACACCGGATCGGTTTCCACGATGGCTTGGAATGCAGCCCGGGGAACATTGATTTCCAGCGGTTTTGACACGACGGTATGTTTCTGGCGGCTCGACGGTTTGGACGTGACGGCTCGACAAGGACAAACGGCTTCGGCCGGCGCCGCCATCCTCGGACGCCGGCTGCCGTTGACTGCGGAGACGACGGCGGCGGAATAGAACCAATAGGACAAGGTCGTCCTGCTTGCTGGGGTGCGGCGTTTCGCGTCCGGGCGAGAGAACAGACAGGGAGGTTGCTCGTGGGCTTGCTGCGCGGAACACGAAAGGCCGGAGGCCGAAGTCGGCGCCAGGCGTCGGGTGGAACGAGTACCGGGAGCGTCGGTCCGTGGCGGGCGTGTCGCCTGGAACGGATGGAGCCTCGCCAACTGCTGGCGGCGACCTTTCCCGAAATCCACGTCGGGGCCGTCTACTATGAAGACGCCAGCGGCGAGGATGAACTGCCCGACCAGATCGAGGTCACCTTCGAGGGTGGCGCCCCGGGGACCCAACTCACCCGGCTGGTGATCAATACCGACAAGAAGGGCGACGGGCTGACCATCGGCGACGTCTTCTTCGACACGCAAACCGGCGGCCCGGGCGACTTCAAAGGCGCGCCCTTTACGATTGTCGACCAGACGGGCATCGACTCGGTGACCACGCCCGGCGGCCTTCCGGTGGCCGACGGCAGCATGTTGCTGGTGCTCGATTTCGTCGGGTTTGAGGCCGGCGAGAAACTCGTTTTCAGCATCGACGTCGATGAGCAGGGCTCAAGCAATTCCAGCGCGATGGCCGAAGGCAACGAATTCGAGGATTCGTGGCTATCGGTCACGTTCACGGCCCCCCACTACCAGGACGAATCGGGAAGCGTGCAGTTTCTCGACAAGTACGAGGATCCGGCCGGCAAGGGGCTCAATCTTCCGCCCGACGACTACACCCCACCCGACGTCATTGCCCGGCCCGTGCGAACCGCCGGGGCCATTTTCCCAATCGAGCAAACGCCCCTGCCCGCTTCCCTGGCCGGTACGGTGTTTGAAGACTTCAATCTGAACAACTCTCAGGATCCCAACGACCCGGGCATGGCCGACGTGTCGCTGGAACTGCTCCATCAAGTAAACGGGAAGTTTGAGACCGCGGGCGTGACGACTACCGACGTCGTGGGCAACTACCGCTTCGACGGCCTCGCGCCGGGGATGTACCAGATCGTCGAAACGCAGCCCCCCGGATACTTGAGCGTGGGGGCAAGTCCCGGCACGGTCAACGGCCAGACCCGCGGCTTCCTCGTCGGTCCCGACGCCATCTTGCAGATCGAACTGTTTGGCGGCGACGACAGCATCGACAACGACTTCGCCGAAACCCTCCCGGCAAGTCTGGGCGGAAACGTCTATCACGACGCCAACAACGACGGGGTGTTCGACGCCAACGAGACGGGCATCGGCGGTGTGGAGATCCACCTGCCAATCCGCATGAACGGCTATGGCCCCATGCCTCCCGGTCCCAGGAAGGTGTTTACCGAGGCCGACGGTTCGTGGCTGGTCGAAAATCTCTACCCGGGCGATTACTACGCCGAGGAGGTCCAGCCCATACAGCCCATACCGTACATCGACGGGATCGACACGCCGGGTACCGCCAAGGGCGCGGCCGACAATCCGCCGCCGGGCGACCGGATCGACGGGTTCTCGCTGGCCGGCGGGCAAAACGCCCGAGAGTACAACTTCGGCGAACTGCTACCCAGCAGTATCAGCGGCCGGGTGATCGTCGATCGCGACGGCAATTGCCAGTACACCACGGGCGACCTGCTCTTGCCGGGGGTGACGATCAACCTTTGGGAAGATGCGGTAACCCTGAAGGCCACCACGACGACCGACTTCAAGGGCGAGTATTCGTTCGTCGATCTGGAGCCCGGCACCTATCGGGTCGAGGAGATCCATCCCACGCAATACGTCGACGGCGGCGACCACGTCGGCACGGCCCTTGGCGTGTTGGTGCCGACCGACGAGATCGCCAACATTGTGCTCGCCTCGGGTGTGGCGGCCACCGGCTACGATTTCTGCGAGTTGGAGACCGCCTCGATCTCCGGTTACGTCTATTCCGACGAGAATCTTAACGGCACCTTCGGCAAGGACGACGCGCCAATCCCCGGCGTCATGCTGACGCTGCTCGACCAGTTCGGAAATCCCACGACCAAGACCACGTATTCCAACGCCTCGGGTTACTACGAGTTTAAGGGCCTGGATCCCGGCGTATATGGCGTGGGCGAAACGCACCCGGGGGCGTACCTCGACAGCCTCGATACGCCGGGTACGGCCTTTGGCACGGCCGGCAGCACGGCCGAATTTCCGGACGATGCGATTACCGGCGCGCAACTGAATCCCGGTGTCTCGGGGGAATTCTACAACTTCGGCGAGATTCGCCCGGCCAGCATCAGCGGCCACGTCTACATCGACACCAACGACAACGGCATGGTCGATCCCGGCGAACCGACCCTGGCCGGCGAAACCGTTTACCTGCTGGATGCCGGCGGCGTTCAAACCCTGTCTACCGTAACCAACGCCGCGGGTGAGTACCGCTTCGATCGGCTCATGCCGGGCGTGTATGGTGTCGAAGAAAAACAGCCCGGCGGATACTACGACGGCCCCGACTACCTGGGCTCCGAAGGCGGGTTGCCGGCCAACGACAAGTTCGAGAAGGTGTCGTTGGGACCGGGAGTCGACGGGATCAGCTACGATTTCACCGAACTGATTCCCGCGAGTATCTCCGGCTACGTTTTCCAGGACGGGCCGACCATCGTCTTGGAGGAGGGCGAGGCGGCGCCCGAGCCGGCCGATGTCCGCGACGGCAAGTTCACCACCGATGACACACCCATCCCGGGCGTGACCCTGCACCTGTGCGACGAGGCGGGCAGGCCGGTGACGGATGCCCTTGGTCGGGAAATCACCACCGTGACCAACGCCGCCGGGTACTACGAATTTACGAACCTCAAGCCGGGCATTTACTCGATCGTCCAACTCCATCCAGACCTGTACGTCGACGGCATCGACACACCCGGCTCCGAAGGTGGAACCGCCGTCAACAAACACGAGCCGGTCAGTCCGCTGATCTTGAACAAGCTGGCGATCGACCCGAAGGACGATGCGATTCTGCTCGTTCGGCTCGGGTCGGGCGACGCGGGCCAGTCGTACAACTTCAGCGAATTGCGGATGACCGAGCTTCCTCCGCCGCCGCCACCCCCGCCACCGCCACCTCCGCCGCCTCCGCCGCCGCCACCCCCGACGCCGTTCATTCCGGATCCGCCCCAGGTGCGGTACATACCAGCACCGCCGCAGGTCATGGCGCCGTTTCTCGGCGGCACGGTCGGAGGCGGTGGCGACCCGGGCTATACGTGGCATCTGAGTGTCGTCAACGGAGGGTATCCACGCCAACAAGAGGGCGGCACCGAAGGACTGGTCGGACAGGACAATCCGCTCTTCAATCCGGTCGCCTGGTCCGGCGAAGCGCTCGATCAGACTCACTGGATGTTGTACGACGCGTCGCAAGGCCGCCCCGTCGAAGCCGTGTTCGGGCTGGCCGGCAGCGTGCCCGTGGCCGGCGACTTCAACGGCGACGGGGTTTCCGAAATCGGCGTGTTTATCGATGGGCAGTGGTTTGTCGACATCAACGGCAACCGGCGGTGGGATCCCGAGGATCTTTGGGCCTTACTCGGAGGCTTCGGCGACCTGCCCGTAACCGGCGATTGGGACGGTGACGGGAAGACGGATATCGGCATCTTCGGCCCGGCTTGGGTCGGCGACATGCAGGCGGTGTCCGTCGAGCCGGGATTACCCGACGCCCAGAACGAGCCGGCCCCGCGCTATAAGAACATCCCACCCGATGCGTTGGAATCGGCCTTGGGGTGGCGCACCATGAAGCGGGCCGCCGAGGGTGACCTGCGCGCCGACCTGATCGACCATGTCTTCCAGTTCGGCATCTCCAGCGACGTGCCGGTGAGCGGCGATTTCAACGGCGACGGAATCGCCACGGTCGGCATTTTCCGCGACGGGACCTGGAAACTGGACGTCGACGGCGACGGCCGCTGGAGCGCCGACGATGCGGTGGTTCGCTACGGCGCCGCCGGTGATCGGCCCGTGGTCGGCGATTTCGACGGCGACGGCATCGACGACCCGGCCGTCTATCGCGACGGTGCGCTGTACGTCGACGGCGACGGCAACCAAATCGTCGACGCCCACGACAAGCTCTTCGAGCTGGGCCAGCCGGGCGACTTGCCCGTAGCCGGCGATTTCAACGGCGACGGCATCGACGAGATCGCCGTGTTGGGCGAAATGCCCATGAAAGTGGCATCGCAGCCGCGGACGCCGGCACCTTGACGCCGGGTGTGAATTGAGTTCGCCCCCCGGCAAAGCCGGGGGCTGATGGGGAAGTGATCGCTTGCCACGGCGGCACCGGCGGCGTACGATGGGCGCGATCAGTTCGCATCCCCCAACGTAAGGTACGCAAGCCATGTTCGCGCCGCGCCGCATCGTCTGCCCGTTTCTGCTTGTTGTCTTTCTTGCCGCGCCGCTGTCGGCCTACAATCGGCCGGTCGATACGGTGGGGCCGCTTTCGGTGCGGATCGAGGGACCGGAGGAAGTGGCTGAAATCGACGTGCCGCGGCCGGTGCGCGTGGTGATCGAGAACTCCGGCGACGAGAAACTCCAGGGCACGCTTCGGCTTGGCGTAATCGACCGATGGCGGGCCGAACCGAGTGAAGCGGTTCCGTTTGCGGTACTCGGTGGCGGTAAAGCGACGTACGAGTTCACCGTCACCGCCGGCGAAGGGACTTACCGGGCCCATTACCCGATCCATGCGTTTGCCAGGTTTTCGTGGCACGGGCAAGAGCACACGGCCCACCCTGTCCTGGTTCTGGAAACCACATTTCCCCAGCAACCTCGGGCGCCGCGAACCGTCCGGTGGCAACCGTTTCGACTGCCGGACGCGGGTCAGTTGGCCTTGGGGCGGTTGCCCGTCTATCGGGCGGTCGTGCAGGAGTTCGGCGAGGAACCGAAGACCATGCCGGTCGGCTGGCAAGGCTCCGAAGCACGAAACGGCGGCAGCTTCGGCATCCGATCCGAAACGCTCGATGGCGTGCCGCGACAGACGGTGGCGATCCATCCGCCATGGCGCGACGGCCACATCGGTACGGCCTGGGTGGAATTCCCGCTCGTATTACCCGAGACGAAGCCGTTGAGACTGCTGTTCTACCTGGGCATGACGCCGACCGGCCAAAGCGACGGCGTGACGTTTCGCGTGCGCGTGGCGCCGCTGGACGCACCGGACGGGCAGTTGGGGGAAATCATTTATGAGCATCACACGGCCACGAAGACCTGGGACCCGCGAGCGACCGACCTGAGCCGGTTTGCCGGTCAGAGCGTCCGCCTGCAGTTGGAATCGCACCCGGGCCCGAAGAATAACACCGGCTGGGACCAATCCTTCTGGGCCGAGCCGGTGCTGGTCGTCGGTTTCCCACAGCCTCCGCTGCCGTTCCCTCCCAACGACGACCGGGGCTCGCAAGTGCTGGGAACGACCGTCTGCGAGTCGAAGCAGACCGAAGTGCGTCTCTGGCCGGGCCGCCGCGGGCTGCTCGATGCGGTCGTCGGCTTTTGCGACGGGAAAGAGCGGCTCTACTTCCGCGGATTCGAAGTGCGCGTGTTGGGTGGCCGGATCGACGATATGCGTTCGCCGATCTTGTTGCAGAAGGTGGAAGACGAGCCGTGCGACTCCGGCCGGCAGGTGCGTCACCGTTTCCAGAGCCCTGACGGCCCGTTCGATGTAGTAGGTCGACTGTGGGTCGAGCAGGGCGTGTTGCGGGCGAAGTTCCAACTCGAAAACACGCCGCCGGTCCAACCTTGGCGCGTCGTGCGATTGGAGGAGTTGGCCACCGGCCCGTGGAGCCACGAGCTGGCGCAAGTCTACGCCGGGCACGGCAACGTGGTTCGCCACCCCGGGGCGTATCGACTGGGTTTCGACGGACATCGCATGGCCACGTCGATGGTGGGCTTCGATTTCGCCGAAGGACCGTCGCTACTACAAGGCGTCGACGCGCCACCGACGGCGCTGCACATTACCCCGGCCGAGCGGCATTTCTCGCTGCACACCTCGGGCACCGCCACGCTCACGTTCGTTCCCGCCGACAACGTCTGGGAGGCCGTTCGCATCTGGCACGACACCAACGGGCTGGAAGCGGCCGGCGGCGTTGCCGGCGCGGCCGGGCGGTTTGTGTTTGACCTCTGGGGCGGACGGTATCAGGAAAGCGCCGACGCGCTGCGGCGAGCGTTTCGCTACGGGCTAACCGACTCGATGGTTATCTGGCATAACTGGCAGCGATGGGGTTACGATTACCGCCTGCCCGAGATCTATCCGCCCAACCCGGGCCTCGGCACGCCGGAAGAAATGAAGGACCTGATCGCCGCCTGCAAGGAAGCCGAGGTGCCGATTGCGCTGCACGACAACTACATCGACTTCTACCCCGACGCCGAGGGCTTTTCCTACGAAGACATCGTCGCGTTCAACGCCGGCGGCGAACCGGTCAAGGCGTGGCTCAACGAGGGGCGCGACGCCCGATCGTATCGCTATCGGGCCGATCGGATCGAGCCGTTTCTCAAGCCCAATCTGCAGACGATTCAGAAGAACCTCGCTCCCACGGCCTACTTCATCGACGTCTGGTCGAGCATCCGCCCTTACGACTACTGGACCTTCGACGGACAGTTCCACGAAGCGGCCGCCACGCGCAAGGTCTGGGGTGAACAGTTTGCCTGGATTCGCCAATTGCAGGGCAACGACGCGCCGCAAATCTCCGAGAGCGGCCACGATCAGTTGATCGGCTGGCTCGACGGCGCGCAGACCAACCACCTTCGGGTCGGCCCGCCGGTGGGCGATGGACATTACCGCTGGGCGTTGTGGGATTGGAAGTGCGAGGATGCGGAGCGGATCCCCTGGTTCGACGCGGCGCATCACGACCGCTTCGTTCTGCATGGGGCCGGCTACTCGGGCCGCTACCAGGCCGGGCTCGACGGCCGCTTGCACGGCATCTACAGCGACGATTACCTCGCGACCGAAGTGCTCACCGGCCATCCGACCATGGTCCCCCGGCCCTTTAACCGCGACGTCGTTCGCAAGTATTGGCTCACCGCCGAGTTGATGCGGGCGCTGGCCTTACGGCGGATCGAGTCGGTCGAGTTTGCCGACGGCGACCTGCACCGGCAACACGTTCGCTGGAGCGGCGGCGGACACGTTTGGGTCAACCGGGGCGCGAGCGACTGGGACGTGATCGACGCCGACGGCCGAAGCCGCACGCTGCCGCAGTACGGGTTCCTCGCCCAGGTGCCGACCGAAACGGGCCGAGTCGAGAGTTCCTTGACTCGACGCAGCGGCATCCTCACCGAATCGGCCCATTCGCCACGCCACGTTTACGTCAACGGCCGGCAAGTCGTCGACGGGGCGCTGCCGATCCGGCTTTCGGTGGAGAAGCTCCAGCACACCGCCGGGCGAAAGTTCCAGTTCACTTTGAAGTGGCAGGCCGAGGAGCCGATCCCCGCCGGTTGGACGCCCTTCTTCCACTTCTGCGATACGGGCGAAGACGCCAACCACGAAGACGCCGGCGGGGAGATCCCGTTCCAGGCGGTCCACGTACCGGGCACGTTTGCCGACGACCGGCAAGGCGCGTTCGCCGCGTCGGCTTTCTTCTATCTGCCCGAGGACGTCGAGCCGGGCGCGACGTGGGAACTCCGCGCGGGCATCTACCGTCGTAGCGATGGGCAGCGGTTGCGACTCTCCGGCCCCGACGACGGCGAGGCCCGGATCCGCCTGGGCACGATCCTCGTAAAGGACGCCCCGGAGATGGCCGATCGGGTCGCGTGGACCGTCCACCAGCCGCAGCCCGACCCGTTTCTCGCCCGATGGAATCCGCGGAACCGGCCGATCGATTTCGGCCCGGTCACGACGTTCGGCGGATGTCGCCTGAGCAGGCAGGGCGAGGTGCTGATAGTTACGCCTCTACCGGGATCGCATGCTCCGGAGTTCAGCGTCGCGATCCACTGGGACAAGTTGCCTTGGCAATTACCCCAGCCAACGCACGTCGAAGCGTTGGACGAATCCGGCAAGGTCATGCACCGCGAGCCGATCGTAATCGAGGACGGCCGGGTACTCCTGAAGTGCCGCGGCGAGGTGTTTGCCTACCGTCTGAGTACGTAAATGCCGTTCCCGTCGCCTGCGACCGGCAGCTCCCCTCTAAACGGTCTGGCGGATCTTCTTTTGCAGGAAGGCCACGAGATTCTTCACGTCGTCGGTGCCGACGCGGATGACGCGGCGGCCGAGGGTGATCTTTGCGCAGTCGCGGCCCCAGAGGTTGTACGTCCACCCGCGGCCCGGTGCGTAGTGAATCCCCCAGCCGTCGATAATCGACGAGCGACTCGCCTCGACGGCCGTTATGTCGGCGTAGGAGATTCGCTTGGAGAAAAGCGGCAAGGGCCCGTAGCGAAGCGTCAGGTGGTCGCCGTCGTCGCGAACGGTCAAGTGGTGGAATCCCAAGCCGCAGACGGCCACCAGCGCCGCCGTGCCGGAGAAAATATATATCGCCGGGGGCTCTTCTTGCAAGAGCCACGCGCCGATGAGAAACGCAACGGCCGATAGGTAGAGGACGTAGTGAAGCGCCCCGGTTTGCTTGTGGATGTATGGCATGGGAAACCTCGGTCTGGGGATCTAACTTGGCTCGAAATCCTCAATCCACCCACCGCCCAACACCCGGTCGCCTTGGTAACAGACGGCGGCCTGGCCCGGGGCGACGCCGTGACGGGGTTCGTCCAGTCGGGCGCGAAAACGGTTGCCATCAAGCGGCTCGACGATCGCGGCGACCGGCTGGCTACGATAGCGAATCTTCACCTGGCATCGCAGCGGAACGTCCGGCGGATCGACCAGCCAGTTGACTTCCGCGGCGGTCAGTTCACCGCAGGCCAATTCGTCGTGCGTGCCGATCACCACGCGCCGCGACGCGACATCCAATCGCACCACGTAACGCGGTTCGCCCAGCGCCACGCCGAGCCCCTTGCGCTGGCCGATGGTAAAACGTTCGATGCCGTCGTGCCGGCCGACGACCGTGCCGTCGGTTGTGACGATCTCGCCCGACGTGTCGATTCCCCGGCGGCGCCGGCGGATAAATCTCGCGTGGTCCTGGTCGGGCACGAAGCAGATCTCCTGGCTGTCGGGCTTCTCGGCCACCTGCAATCCGAGCTCGGTGGCGATGCGGCGGATTTCTTCCTTGTGGTGCGTACCGACGGGAAACAGCAGCCGGTCCAGGCGCCGCCGATCGATCCCGAACAACACGTACGCCTGATCCTTGCCCGGGTCGACGCCGCGACAGAGGGCCATCGGGCCGTCGTCGGTTTTCTCCAGCCGCGCGTAATGGCCGGTGGCCACGTACTGGGCGTCGACGCTATCGGCATACTCGAAGAGCTTGCCGAATTTCAGCCAGGTATTGCAGACGATACACGGATTGGGGGTCCGCCCGGCCGTGTACTGGTCGACGAAATAGTCGATAATCCGCGAGAATTCACTCTCGAAATTCAGCGCGTAGAAGGGGATCTCCAGCAGATCGGCCACGCGGCGGGCATCGGCGGCGTCCGCGGCGCTGCAACAGCCCTGGCGTCGGGGTGAGGAGTCGGCCGGGATCGCGCACCCGTCGTCGACCGCCTGCCCGTGCCGCATGAACAGGCCAATGACGTCGTGCCCCTGCTGCCGCAGCAGCCATGCCGCCACGCTGCTGTCGACGCCGCCGGACATTGCCAGAACCACGCGTGCCATCGCTTTTTGTTACTATGGGTCGGAACCAACCTCTGCGACGGCCTCCCAGGGCCCTCGTACCGGTTTTCTGACGAAGCCTAGCGCTTTTTTGACCCAGGGGACCCGCAAGCGAGCCGATAGAAAGGGGAGCGGGGGATCGCCAGACCCGAGTCTATCGGCCCGCGTCGGAGGTGGGAAGTGTGGTTTCCCGAATCGTGCCCCCCCGAGCGGCACGGCGGACATCCACCCGCCAGCCGTCTTCCCCGACCGGGTCAACGTGTTTATAATTCCGTTTGAGCAAATCCGCGACCCCTCTTCTGGAGCAGTACGATGGACAAGGAACTGACCGACCGGGCCGAGCTGATTCAACAGCGCATTCTCCAGCTTCGAGACTCTCTTTGACTACGCTGCCAAACGAACCCGGGTCGAGGCCATCGAAGAGCAAATGGCGGCCCCCGATTTCTGGAACAACCAGGAGCGGGCGCAGCAAGTCGTCGCCGAACTGAAGAGCGCCGGCGCGATCATCAAGCCGCTGGAAGAAGTGCTTTCGGGGGTCGAGGATCTGTCGGCCATGATCGAGATGGCCGCGGAGGACGAGAGTTTCGCCGCGGAAGTTCCCGCCGAGCTCAACCGGCTGGAAAAGGCCTTGGAGGCCCTCGAACTGAAGGCCCTGCTCGACGGTCCCCTGGATTCCAACGCCGCCCTGTTGACGATCAACGCCCGGGACGGCGGAACCGACGCCAACGACTGGGCCGAGATGCTGTTGCGAATGTACATCGCCTGGGCCGGGCGAAACGACTACAAGACGGAGCTGCTCGATCGGCAGGACAACGAAGAGGCGGGCATCAACAGCGCCACCTTGGCGCTGCGCGGGCCGATGGCCTACGGTTACCTCAAAGGCGAGATGGGTATGCACCGGCTGGTGCGCATCAGTCCGTTCAACTCCGAAGGCAAGCGGCAGACGAGCTTCGCCGCGGTCGACGTCGCGCCGGAAGTGAGCGACTCGATCGATATCGAACTGCGCAGCGAGGATATCCGCGAGGATGTGTTTCGCGCCAGCGGTGCCGGGGGGCAACACGTCAACAAGACCTCCAGCGCCATCCGCCTGACGCACCTGCCGACCAATATCGTCGTGCAATGCCAGAACGAACGAAGCCAGCATAAGAATCGGGCCACCGCGCAGAAGATGCTCCGCGCCCGGCTGGCACGAGTCGAGGAGGAGAAACGGGAAGCCGAACAGGCCGCCCGGTATAGCGGCATGGCCAAAGTGGGGTTCGGCTCGCAAATCCGCAACTACTTCCTCCACCCGGACCAGCGGGTCAAGGATGCGCGGACCGGGTTCCTGGTGGGAAGTTTTCATAACGTGCTGGACGGAGAACTCCAGGGGTTTCTCGACGCCTTCCTTCGTTGGCGGGCGGGAAAGAAGCAGTAACGGAAGATTCAACGGCTCGCGTGGACTCGTTTCCCAAGCCCGATACTTCACGTCAAATCGCCATGCTTAACGAACGCATCGAAAAACTGATCCAACAATACGCCGACCAGTACGTCGTCGTGGACGCCAATCGCCCGGAGTTGGCCCGATTCAAGGGGCTCATCGGTCAGGTGTACATGGTCAACTGGACCGGTCGGGCGCTGGTCGAGTTCGAGGGCCGCGCCGACCGGGGGCGATACGACATCGAACTGGACTACCTCAAGGTGGTCGACAAGCCGCAGCCCAAAGCGGCACCCGCCCCGGGCAAACCGGCGGTCGCCAAAGCCGTGAAAAAACCGGCGCCGCCCGAGGAAAAGGCCGCGGCGGACAGCCCCCCGGCGGAAAAAGAACTTTCGCCCCTGGAACGGGCACGGATGGAGGAACCTTCCAGCAAGACGGTCGGGAAGCCGGAACCCGGCGCGAAATCGCCGCCGCCGGAGGATGACAACTCAGCCGCCACTTAAAGTTAGGGCAATTCCCACCGACGGTGGATCGTTACACGCTACGGAGAAAGGCTCATGGAACAGGAAGCATTGGCCGCCGGGGGCCGCGAGGAATCGAGTGCCACCGAAACACGGCCGGCGAGGCATTGGTGTTTGCGCCACTGGAAGTGGCTGCTGCCGGCGACCCTGGCGGGATTCTGTTTGCTTGCCGTCGCTGTCGGCGGCATCACCCTGCTCTGGATCGCAAGTGACCGCAAGAACAGCCCGCCCTATCAAATGGCGCTGAAGCAGGTCCAGCAGTCCGCGGACGTTATCGCGCGGCTCGGCGAACCGGTGGAAGGATCCTCCTTTCTGCCGGCCGGCAAGGTCCACGTCGAGGACGGGCGAGGCGAAGCGAACTTGAATTTCGACGTCGCCGGCCCCGACGGCACCGCGAATGTTCGCGTGCAGGCCAAGTGCATTGCCGGGCAATGGGGCCTGGCCGCGCTGGCGGTGACCTTTGCAGACGGCAAGCGAATCCCGATCGATTTGCCGCGGCCGGAAGCCACCGTAGCGACGGGCGAAGGCGGCGCGGGATCCGAATGGCCCGACGCCGGAGGCGTGGCACCACCCTGGCAACCCGAAGTGCTGGAGGAAGCCGGCCCGCCGCCGAGCGATGTCTCGCAGCCGGATTCGGCCAATGCCGAGGTGGACGACGCGGAGACGGTGATTCGCTGAACCGGAATTTGCTTGGCTATCGCACGATAAAACGAACGGCTAAGTACATCTTGGGTTTTGCGTTGTTGGGTGCCCTGACCGGCGCCGGCATGGCTCTCTTGCTTGGAGGCAGGCCCGCCGGGACCCACGGACTCCCGTATTGGCTCGACGATCATTTCAGTCCGGTCGTCGTCGTGATGTTTCGAACCATCCCTTGCGGGGTCTTCTTTGGTGCCCTGACGGGCTTGGCTGCCGCGTTTCACAGCGGCCGTTTCACTAGCGTCCGTTGCCTTTTGGCGATAGCCGTTCCCGTCGTCATTGCCACGGCGGTTGTAGCGCCCCGCACCAAGCCGAACATGTACGCACCGGCGTGGCCGAAATGGACGGTGGACGTGGTGGTGGCGGTGGTTGCCGTCGCGATGGCCGTTTTGCTGGTGTACCTGGGGCAGCGTCGAACGCGGGGAACCGCAGAGGGAGAGCCGCCAACACATCGCCCAGAACATGACGGGATGTGCCATGAAACGATTGGATCTCGATCGGATCGAAAGCGAATTGGGCATCACCCTTCCCGCCGCGTATCGCCAGGTAATGATGGACTACCCATTGGCCCCGAATTCGGACGCCTCGAACTTTCTGTTGAGTACGGATGCCGAGCAGGCACCTCTTAATGACGTACGGCCTTGGTGGAAGCGATTGCTGCGAATTCACTGAGACGTCAGTTGACCAATATCGTACGTACGCGGAGGCCCCTCGATCGCGACGGGAACGGTTGTCAACCGTGTTGTGGTAATCGATAATCTCACGAGTACGCGTGTGCAGTGGCCGGGCAGGCGGACGGCACACGGAGTGTGCCTGCTACCTGGGAGTTGAAACAGAAGGAGAGGAGACGATGACAAAGCGTTTCACCGGTCTTGCCACGCTGGCCCTCATGTGCTGCATGGGCACGATCGTCCAAGCCGCGGATACCGTGCTGATCGAGGCTGAAGGGTTCGCCGATCGGGGCGGTTGGGTGGTGGATCAACAGAGCATGGACCAGATGGGGTCGCCCTATCTGCTGGCGCACGGGCTGGGGGTTGCCGTGCGGGACGCGATAACAGTGGTCGACGTGCCCGCGGACGGCGAGTATCGCGTCTTTGTGCGCACGCGCAACTGGGTCGCCAACTTCGGTGCCCCGGGAGCCCCAGGAAGATTCCAGGTGATTCTCGATGGCAAACCGCTGCCGACGGAATTCGGGACCGAGGGAGCCGACTGGCATTGGCAAGGTGGTGGAACCGTGACGCTTCGCGCCGGGAAGGTGCCCGTGGCACTGCACGATCTGACCGGTTTTGCCGGGCGGTGCGATGCGATCGTGCTCTCCAGCGATCCTGGCTTCGCGCCCCCCAACGACAACGCCGAGATGGCCGCGTTTCGTCGCCAGCAGCTCAAGCTTCCCGACACGCCCCCCGACGCTGGGCAGTTCGATCTGGTCGTGGTCGGCGGCGGCATGGCGGGCACCTGCACGGCCATCTCGGCGGCGCGGCTGGGCGTGAAGGTGGCGCTGATTCAGAATCGGCCCGTGCTGGGCGGCAACAATAGCTCCGAAGTTCGCGTCGGGCTTTCCGGCCAGATCCACCAGCAGCCGTATTCGCGGTTGGGAGATCTGGTCGACGAGATCGGTCCCATCGGTCACTGGAACTACCACGACGCGCTGCGGGCCCCCGAACTGCCCCGCAGCCGCGAAGTGTTGGAGGTCATCAAACAGCATCCGGTAAAGAAGACGCACAACGCCGGGCCGGCTTCCAACTACGAAGACGATCGGAAGCTTCGCGCCGCGCGAGCGGAGAAGAATCTCTCGTTGTTCTTGAATATGCATGCCTTTGACGTCGAAATGCAGGGCGATCGCATGGTCGCGGTCGTTGCCAAACACATTACCAGCGGTCGCGAGTTCCGGTTTCCCGGCCGCCTGTTCGCCGACTGCACGGGCGACGGATCCGTCGGCTATCTGGCCGGGGCCGACTACCGAATGGGTCGCGAAGGGCGCGCGACAACGGGCGAATCGCGAGCGCCCGAGCAACCCGACACGATGACCATGGGCACGTCGGTGCAGTGGTACGCCCTTCGCGAGGAGGCTCCGGTGCCGTTCCCCGACTGCCCCTGGGCCGTGCAGTTCGACGACCAGACGTACCAGCGTACGACCAAGGGCGATTGGGACTGGGAAGTCGGCATGAACATGCACCAGATCACCGAGTTCGAGGCCGTGCGCGATCACGCCTTCCGCGTGATTTACGGAAATTGGGCCTATCAGAAGAACCACAGCCCGATCCGAGAGAAGCTTGCCCGGCATCGGCTGGCCTGGGTGGCATACGTCGGCGGCAAGCGGGAATCGCGGCGTCTGCTGGGCGACGTGATCCTCCAGGAGCAGGACATTCTGCGGCGGCGGCCGTTCCCCGACGCCTGCGTGACGACCACCTGGAGTATCGACCTGCACTATCCCCACCCGGAGAACACGAAACATTTCCCGGGCCAGGAGTTTCGCTCGGTGGCCCGCAACACGAAGATCCGGCCGTACCCGATCCCGTTGCGCTGTCTCTACTCGCGCAACGTCGAGAACCTGATGATGGCCGGCCGCAACATCAGCGTCACCCACGTAGCCTTGGGCACCGTCCGCGTGCAACGCACCACCGGCATGATGGGCGAGGTGGTGGGCATGGCTGCTTCGTTATGCAAGAAACACGGCGTGGACCCGCGCGACGTGTACCGTAGTCATCTGGCCGAATTGCGGGTGCTGATGGAGCGTGGTGTGGGAGCGTGATTGAGTGGCTCGAATCGCCCTTACAAGTTTACTTGCCTGTCGTTTGAAGCTAGCAAAAGCAGACGACACATCATTGACCCCACGCGGTTCCGCTGGCAAAATGCCTTGCTACAGCGCCTCGCATCGTGCCTGCCCTTCGTGCGTCTTGCTCAAGGACTGAAAACCCGAAACGCTCGTACAGCAAGTTTCGCACCCAGCATTCAGACCATCGCAGCAGCCGGGGCAACCGGGACAACCTTCTTGCCCACAACAGCGGCCACACGAGGATACCAAGTACACTTTCAAGATAGAACAGCCTGATCGTGCGCCGGATCACCTGCAACTCCGCACTGCGGAGTCGCTTCTTAAGTTCAGGATCGTCAACCGCGGCGATCAGATCAAACAACCGGGGCTGGGCCGGCACTCGGCGCCACTTGGCGGACAAGAGGGCAGCGATCGGCGTTGTCCAGTTGAGTTGCGGGGCAAGTCGAATAAACCCGTTCATCATATGGCGAAGTCCACGGTAAGCGGGTTCTTTGAAATCGAATCCCCTTTGGTTCATATAATCCCACAATTCGTCGCGAATCGTAAACAAGTCCTCGCGATATGCTGCTATCCGGAGCAGTTTGTACGGACGCACGTAAAGGTATATGCCGATTGCCAGGAAAATCAAGAATCGGTATGCCGCAAGTTCTGTTTCGGTCATCATTGCTCCCTCCGTTTATAGGGTTGGCGGGCTACTCAAAACCCGTGTTGCCCTTATCATCAATCCCGCTGGAATCGCGGTTAGGATCTATCGCTTCTTCCAATTCTTTAACTCTTCTGTGCTCACGGTCCACCCCTCTCTGGAGGCTGCGAAGTTTTTGCTGTGTTCCTGCCCCGCCAAAAAGCAACAATGCCAACAACAAGTAGCGATCCCACTGAACCGCATTTATGAACTGGCCGAACCGCGCCAGATTGCCAGCAATCGGCCAAACGCACAGCACAATAGTTGCACATATCACCATCTGCTGCAGCAGGTTAAAAGTCTTTATTGTGACAAAGAACCATCGGGCGTCCGTCTCTGCCCCCTCGCTCTGTCGACCGGTTTGTGCCTCTTGGTCGGATGGTTGTGATTGTTCCAACCCGCCATCGGTTTCCCGCTTCTCGTTCGACCCCACTAGGCATCTCCTTTTCGGCTGTCAATCGAGGGGCGCATAGATACGACCGCCCAAGTAGGCGGCCGTGCATACTTCGCAGGACGGTGCCGACCATCGACTTTCTCCATGTCGCCTGGGACACGCCTAAACAGATGTTGAGGCGATTCTACCACCAGGACTACCGCTGTCAAGGGGTTTGTAGCTAGAATCCCAAGATAATTCCGTGGTCCCGCCCCCCCGCCGGGTGCCACTACACGGGGATGTGCGGTTCGGACGGGGCTCGCGTGTAGTTGCCAAACCAGCAAGCCACCGGCACGGGGCCGGTGGGGAAGACGGGTTCGGGTGGGGGCGTTTGGCACTGGCGTTGAGTGCTAGGACACTTCCAACATCCGCTGAAGCGCCAGCAGCGCGTCTCGGGCCGTTTCGTCGGCCACGTGGATGACGTTCACCGGGGTGCCGGCGGACAGGTTTTCCAGCGACCAGCAGAGGTGGGCCAGGT
>JABMRP010001413.1 GCA_013202535.1 Planctomycetota bacterium | reverse complement strand
ATCTCGCTCCGCGAGATGTAGCCTTGGACGCCCTGAATCTTCTAGGGCTACATCTCGCGGAGCGAGATGGCTACTATACGCGCCCAATTCGGGAAACCGTCCCACACAGGAGGTGTTTGCGATGAAGCGAATCTGGGTCGTGATTCTGCCGTGCCTATTCTCCATCGCCGCGTTTGCCGAAGAACCGCAACCGGCCGCCGCCGATCTGAAGGCCGTGCGGATGGCGATCGAGGACCTGATCGAGAGCTATCCCGACCAGTATCCCCGCGGCAAGGAGTATCTCGCACAAGCCGAGACGATCGCGCAAATGCCCGCCGGGCAACCGCGAGAGGACGCGATCGGCGAACTTCAGCGCGAGGCACTGCTGGCCAACCCGCTGCTGGACTTCCGAGAGATCCTGCTGGTGCGACGCCAATCGGGACGCCAGCTCGGGCTGCCGTGCAATTGGCAGGGTAACGAGAGTTTGCCACGCAAGGGATACACCGACGATATCGCGATCCTCTCGTTGGACCGTCTCGACGAACCAATGCGGACGGTGTTCCAGCCCGAGACGGATGTCTTCGTGGGCGATCTGGATCTGCACTTCGACGGCCGGCGGCTGCTCTTCTCCATGCCGGGGAAAAACGGACGATGGCAGGTTCATGAGATTACCGTCGACGCGGCGAGCCTCGATTCCGGCGACGCGCCCGTACCCGTCGAATTACCCCTGATCCCCGATGCCGACGTCGACAATTACGACGCCTGTTATCTGCCCGACGGAAATATCCTCTTCACGTCCACGGCCACGTACACGGGCGTGCCGTGTGTCCAAGGCGGTTCGCACGTGGCCAACATCTACCGGCTCGACGTCGACTCCGGCAAAATTCGCCGGCTCACCTTCGACCAGGATCACAACTGGAACCCCACGGTGCTGAACAACGGCCGGGTGATGTACCTTCGCTGGGAATACTCGGACCTGCCCCATTTCGTCGCCCGGATTCTCTTCCACATGAACCCCGACGGCACCAATCAGGCCGAATACTACGGCAGTGGCTCCTACTGGCCCAACTCGTTCTTCTACGCCCGGGCCGTGCCCGATCATCCGACTCGGGTGGTGGGGATTGTCTCGGGGCATCACGGTTCGCGGAGGGCGGGCGAGTTGCTGATCCTCGATCCGGCGCTGGGCCGCCACGAAGCCGACGGCGCGGTGCAGCGCATTCCCGGCCATGGCCAGCCAGTCGAACCGGTGATCGCCGATAAGCTCGTCGACGCCAGTTGGCCCAAGTTTCTGCATCCCTTCCCGTTAAGCTCGAAGCACTTCCTCGTTTCGATGAAGCCGGACGCGAAGACACCCTGGGCGATCTATCTGGTCGACGTGTTCGACAACCTCGTGCCGTTGCGCGTGGAGAAAGACTTCGATCTGCTCGAACCGATCGCGCTGGCACCCCGGCCGACTCCGCCGGTCATGCCCAGTCGGGTCGATCTGGCGAAGAAGGAGGCGACCGTTTACCTTGAGGATGTTTACACCGGCGACGGGCTTCGGGGTGTGCCGCGAGGCACGGTCGAGAAACTGCGGCTGCTGACCTACCATTTCAGCTACCGTGGCATGGGCGGACAGCAGGACCCGCTGGGGTTGGACGGGCCGTGGGATATCAAGTGCGTGCTGGGCACCGTGCCGGTCGAGCCCGACGGATCGGCCCTGTTTCGCGTGCCGGCCAATCTGCCCATCTCCTTCCAGCCGCTGGACCGCGAGGGTAAGGCGATCCAACTGATGCGAAGTTGGAGCACGGCGATGCCCGGCGAAAACGTCTCGTGTGTCGGGTGTCACGAACCGCAGAGTTCGGGTCCGCCGGTTAAGAGCACGATTGCTTCGCGCCGCGCGCCTTCGCAAATCGTCGCCTGGCATGGGCCGCCGCGCGGCTTTTCATTCAAGCGGGAAGTCGAACCGGTCGTCGAGCAACACTGCGTGGAATGCCATGAGGGCGAAACGACCGCGCCGCCGATCAAGGATGCCTACATGTTTCTCCGCCACATGGTGCGTACACCGACCATGGAGCCGGACATGCACATCTGCGAACCGTACGAGTTCCACGTCGATACGACCGAACTGGCTCGCATGCTGCACACGGGCCATTATGGCGTAAAGCTCGACGCCGAGTCGTGGGATCGGATCATTACCTGGATCGACCTCAACACGCCCCGGTACGGGTCGTGGACCGAAAACGTGGGCCGGGCGAGAATGGGCAATACCGTTGAGCGGCGGCGCGACCTGATGCGCCGCTACGCCGGCATCGACGGGATCGATGAGAATCCGGATGAACTCGTCGGCGAAATCTGGAACGAGAATGCCGAAGCACCCGGCGCAAGCGCGATGCCGACGGAAGAAGATCACCCGGCCGTAAAGATCCTCACGCAGATCCCGGGCAATTCACAGGCGGCCGTGCGCGTCGTCGATCTGGGAGATGGAAACACGCTGGAGTTGGTTCGCATCCCGGCCGGCGCGTTTCGCTCGGGGACCGAGAAGATCGAAATCGCCGAACCCTTTTGGATGGCCAAGACGGAGATCAGCAATCGGCAGTACGCCATGTTCGACCCCTGGCACGACAGTCGGCTGGAGCCGGGCGACTTCCTTCATTTCGATCCCGTCCGGCGCGGCAGCCCGCTCAATGGGCCCGATCAGCCGGTGGTGAAGGTCTCGTGGAGCCGCGCGGTCGAGTATTGCCGCTGGCTTTCGGCGAAGGCCGGCCTCGATGTTCATCTTCCCAGCGAAGCCCAATGGGAATGGGCATGCCGGGCCGGGTCGGAGGCTCCGTTTTGGTATGGCGATCGAAGCGCCGACTTCACCGGATACGCTAATCTGGCCGACGCACAATTGCGCGCCACCAAACACTCGAAGCGATTCGGATGGCGGCCGGCTATCGCGAACCTGGACGACGGATACCGTGTGTCGGCGCCGGTCGGTTCTTTCGAGGCCAACCCCTGGGGGCTTTGCGACATGCACGGCAACGTGGCCGAATGGACCGACTCGGTGTACGAGCCCGGGACGGACGGGACGGCCGCCAAACGGGCGATCCGCGGCGGGGCGTGGTCCGACCGACCCAAGTGGGCCGGGGCCGAATGTCGCTGGGGATATCCGGAATTTCAGAAAGTGTATAATGTCGGCTTCCGGGTTGTCGCCAGAGACAACGACGTGGTATGGACCGAGAAAAACTCACCCGAGGTAGATCGATGACGAAGCGTGGCGGTAAGGTAATAGGTTGCTTGATGATCTGGGGGTGCGTCGCACTCCTTCTCCCGTGGATGAGCGGTTGCGGCGGTTCGACATCCGAGTCGAGCCCCGAGGTGAAAGT
>JABMRP010001412.1 GCA_013202535.1 Planctomycetota bacterium | reverse complement strand
CCCTAACTCAGTAGTTGGTAGCAGCGAAAAAGGACCCGGGGCAGATGAAAGCAGCCTTTCCAGCCGTTGGCTTTGGCGGTCCAGACGCGACTGCCGTCGCGGTTTAGGTAGCCGAACCATTCGCCGTGCTCGGGATCGGGGAAGTGGGAGAAGGTGTAGTCGTGTACCTTCTCGTACCACGCGGCCAGGTCGTCGCGGCCGGTCAGCGCCCAACCGAGCAGCAGGGCGTAAAGCGTCTCGCCGTGCGGCCACCAGAGTTTTAGATCGGCCTCCAGCGAGTGGGTGGGCGTAAAGTCGACGTTGGTGATGTAGCGCAGCCCGCCGAACTCTGTGTCCCAGCCGTGCTCCAGCGACGCCAGCACGATGTCGACGGCCGTCTGCAACAGGTCCTCGTCGTCTCGCTGTTGGGCGATTTCCATCAACATCCAGGCGCTTTCGATGGCGTGGCCGGGATGGAACATGCGTCCCTCGGGCAGATCGAGCATCGCCGAACCGTCCATCGCCACGTTTTCCAACAGGGCGCCGATTTCCGGCTTCCAATGCCGGCCGACGATCGAATCGACCGACGTCGTCAGGTCATCCTCGAACCGCTGGTCGGGCCGCAGTTCGTTGTACACCCAGGCCACGGTGATGCGGCACATGTCGTGGGCGTGGAGGTGAAACTCGTCGTGGATGGGATAGCCCAACAGGGGCGTGTCGGAGGCGTTTCCCAGCCGCGGCATGAGAAACTCGTACATGACCATTGCCTGGGTCCAATACGACTCATCGCCCGAGGCCGCGGCGTACTCAGCCATGGCGATGGCCCCGAACACTTCGGTATAGACGCTAAGCACTTCGGACCGGCTTTGGCCTTCGCGGGTCAGGCGGAAGTGCATCTTGCCGTCGTCTTTGAAGGCGTGCTTGCGCATGAACTCGGCGCCCAGCCGGGCGGCGTCGAGCCACTCGGGCGCCTGCTGATGGGTATTGTACAAATGGCTCAACATCCACACCTGGCGGCCGTTCATCCAGATGTACTTATCATCGCCCCAACGGCGGCCGTTGCGCTCCAGGAGGCTGTAATAGCCGCCGTGCTTGCGGTCGAGCGAATGTTTCATCCACCAGGGCACGACGTCGTCGAACAGCGAAGTGCGGTACTGTTGGCGCAGCGCGGCGGCCCGATCGGCGGGGATCTTGTTGCTGGACAAACTCATGCGACTTTCTCCTTAGCAGACTGCTCGCGAACACAACCACGCCGGCGCTTCTCACTTCACTCCGCCACGAGCACGTCCTCGTGCCGCACTCGGCCGTGGACATCGTGGTAGCGGAACGTCGCCGTGGGTTTGCCGGCCGGGCGGTCGATGGTCACCGAGAGAAACCCGCCGCGGACGGCCAAGAAGCGGTGGTAGCCGGCGCGGTAGTCGGATTGCTGCCATCCGCCGGCGTGCGGGTCGGAGGCCGGGCCGCAGGAGTATTCACGGACGCCGGTCCTCGGGTGGATCGACTTGTACTGCCAGTGCCGGTCGCCGCAGAGCACGGCCATGTTCTTCTGCGAGGCCAGAAAGCGGCGGACCTCGTCGCCCTCGTGCGTGAAGGCCCGGTTGGAGTGGTTATCGGCCTTGTTGTCGCGGTCGGGGCCGACGATCGGCGTGGGACTGATCACCAGCCGAAACGTCGCGTCGGACTCCCGCACGGTGCGTTTCAGCCACGCCTTCTGCTGCTCACCCCAGATCGTCTTCTCCGGGCCGTCGGGCATCGTGTTGGGGCTGCGGAAGTCGCGTCCCTCGGGCATCCACACCTGGAGGTCTTTACCCCAGCGGTAAGTGCGGTACGTCTTGCCCGGGCCCATGGGCACCTGCTCGCGGAACACGCCCAGCCCCTGCTCGAAAGTAAAATCGCCCATGAAGCCGCGGTCGTCCATCGTCGGCCAGCAGTCGTTCAGCCAGGCGTCGTGGTCGTCCTTAATGAAGTAGCTGGCCACCTGCCGGTGAAAGGCCACGTTGGTCGGCCGGCTGTACATCCGCTGCCAATGGTACCGGGCCAGGCCGACCGTCTTGGCCAGGCGGTCGTAGTAGACGATATCGCCCGTATGCACGAAGAACGACGGGTCGAGCTTCAGCATGGCCGGGTAGATGTAATAGCCGCCCTCGTGATCCTGGTCGCCGTATGCCTGACCGGTCGAAACGGTGAACACCACGCGAGCGGGTTCGTTCGGCGCCGGAGCGGTCTTGAAACGCCCGTGGAGCATCTGGCCCGGCGATTCGCCCGATCGCGATTCGACACGCATCTCATAGCGTGTCGCGGACAAAAGCTCCGTGAGTTGGATCTGGGCCGTGAAATCGCGTTCCGCATCGACGTCCCGCCAACCGGTGATCGTCCACTCCGACGCTCCGCGAGCCCGGTAATGCACCCGCACCTGTCCCGCCATACCCGGCGCCGCGTCACGGATATCGGCCACCGTCGCGCCCTCCGGCCAAACCACCGCCTCGACCGTCCGCCGTCGCCTGTCGGTCTTCTCGTCAGCCGCCCTGTACTTGATCGCCACCATCGGCCCGTCGGACGGGTTCGGCTCGGGGCGAAGCGTGAGCCGCGTCCACACAATCGCCCCGGTATCGGTCACCTCGCCGACCTTGAACCCGGTGGCCATGTAGGGGCCATCGGCTGCGGCTGACGCGGGCCAAACGCACGCGAGGATTAGAAGAACACTGGTCATTGTTGTCGCTTGTGTTTTGCCAGTGAGCATGTGTTTGGCCTTTTCTTGAAGGTGGATGGCGGTAGTGTTGCCGAGGTTGTCATTGTGGGCGGCAGAACCCGAAAGCCAGAAAGGAGTTCCCAACATTTTCTTCTACCATGGTAATGAACGGCGATTCGACTCGAAGGCCCCTAAATTAGTCAGACGATTTCTTCTGCCGATACAGTCTTTCCAAGGAGGAAGAACGACGAGAAACATGCAGACCAGGCCAGCTTGGACACACTTCTTTGGCAAGAGTCCACAAAGCCTCAAGGCGACGATCGGGGGCCTGAAGAATCAACGTCGTGCGATAGCGGAAAAGGATTCGCAGAACCCAAAAGCTCTCTGGATGCGAATGCGCCTCATCTGGAATCTCGTCACCCCATACTAGTGCGTCCGACATAATCTCATACGAGGACCTTGCGTCAATCCGGAATTGCAGAGAATTCAAGATCGGCGCAATTTGGGTGAGTTGCTCGGATTCCGATATCGGTTGGGATTCAGACATTGATGCGGGAGGGAGAAGGTGTTAGGAACGAATGGCACTGTCGTGTGTTGAATGTTGCCGCGGGTGGCCACGCTGGTTTCCCGGGGCGAACGCTGCTATTGTAGCAGAAGCTCAGAGAAAATCGTCGGGGTTGCCTCGGCAATGGGATGATCTCAGAATACCCCACGGACGTGGATCTGATAAGCGGAATCTGGAAAAACTGGAACATCTTGAACCGCCCTCGCTTCTCAAGCGACCTTGTTCTTGGAAGGCGAGAATGGGCAAGTCACGGCGACGGGGTGGCGGAAACGGTCAAAACGACCGTTTTGAAGCCCCGTTGCAGGAAGGCCAAGCGATGCACCAGGGTAGTAGCCAGATCGCGGATGAGCTGCTGGTGTTCGATTGGCAGAGTGGCGACGAACGGGCGCTGCGGGCGCTGTTCGACCGCTGGCATCCGCGATTGGTCGGTTACGCCCGGCGACTTACACAAAGCGAGGACGGGGCGGCCGACGTGGTTCAGGAAGCGTGGCTGGCCATGCTGCGGGGGATTCGGCGGTTGGAGGATGCCAAGACGTTTCCCCGTTGG
>JABMRP010001411.1 GCA_013202535.1 Planctomycetota bacterium | reverse complement strand
ATCTCGCTCCGCGAGATGTAGCCTTTGAAGCTCCAAGCTACATCTCGCGGAGCGAGATGGCTACTATACAGCGGCGACGACTTTCTTCGCGGCGTCGGTCAGGTTCTCGGCGGTGGTTATGTCGAGATGGGCCTCGGCCAGGATCTTTCGGCCCGCCTCGACTTCCGTGCCTTCCAGACGCACCACCAGCGGGACGTTGAAACCGACCGTCTTGTAGGCGGTCGTCAATGCTTCGGCGATGGTCGTGCATTGCATGATGCCGCCGAAGATATTGACCAACACGGCCCGGACGCTGGGATCTCCGAGCAGAATACTAAAGGCCTCGGTCACCTGTTCGACGTTGGCTCCACCGCCGACGTCGAGAAAATTGGCCGGCTCGCCGCCGTGCAGCTTGATCAGGTCCATCGTGCTCATCGCCAAGCCCGCGCCGTTGACCAGGCAGCCGATGCTCCCGTCGAGCTTCACGTAGCTCAGTCCGGCCTCCGCGGCACGCACCTCGGCCGGCTCCTCTTCGGCCAGATCGCGCAACTCGGCCAGGTCGGGGTGCCGAAACAGGGCGTTGTCGTCGAAGGTCATCTTCGCGTCCAGCGCCAGCAGCCGGCCGTCGGGCGTGACGACCAGCGGGTTGATTTCCACCATGCTGCAATCCCGCTCGACGAACACGCGTCCCAGCGCCCGGGTGAATTTTTCGGCCGAGCGGACCGCCGGACCGGAAAGGCCCAGCTTCCACGCCAACTTGCGGGCCTGGAAGCTCCGCACTCCGGCGTCGGGCGAGAAGGGCTCGCTGAAGATCAACTCGGGCGTTTCGGCGGCCACTTCCTCGATGTTCATGCCGCCCTGGCCGGACGCGATCAGCACGGGCCCGGCCGACGCCCGATCGACGACCACGCCGAGGTACAACTCCCGATCGATCGAACAGCCTTCCTCGACCAACACACGCCGCACCGGCCGGCCTTCGGGACCGGTCTGGAGCGTGACGAGTTGATGGCCCAGCAGACGCTCGGCCACCGCGGCCGCTTCCTCGGCGCTGTGGACCAGTTGCACGCCGTGTTGCTGGGGGTTGTCAAGAATCGTGCCCTTGCCGCGTCCGCCGGCGTGGATCTGGGCCTTGACGACGGCCAACTCGCCGCCCAGTTCGGTAAACGCCTCGCCGGCTGCCGCCGGGTCCTCGACGGCCATGCCCCGAGGAACGGCCACACCGGCTTGGCCCAAGATCGCCTTGGCCTGATATTCGTGGATCTTCATTGTTTTCCGATTCGTTTCTTCAGTTGCTCCCAGGATTGCGTATTGGCAACGTCACCCGCGGTCAGGCCGCCGCGACGGGCCTGCAACACACCGTACCGCATCGAGCCCAGTCCATCCATGTTATGGGCGTCGGTGGAAATGACAACCGGCACCCCGTAATTCTTAGCCGCCGCACAGGCCACGTCGTCCAGGTCGAGCCGCGAGGGATGGGCGTTGAGTTCCATCATTTTACCCTCGTCGGCCGCCACGCGGAACACCGCCTCGAGATCGACCTGATAGGGCTTTCGCCGGTTGAGCATTCGCCCGGTGGGATGGGCGATGGCCGAGACGTGCGGATTTTGCAGGGCCCCGACGATTCGCGCCGTGATTTGCTCGCCCGGTTGGTTCTGGCCGTAGTGGACACTTGCCACGACCCAATCGGCCTCGGCCAGCACCTCGTCGTCGAGATCGAGCGGACCGCCTTCGAGGATGTCGACCTCGACGCCCTTGAGGATCCTGATGCCTTTCATCCGGCGGTTGATCCGGTCGACCTCGACCCATTGCTTGCGCAGCCGGGCGGCGTCCAGCCCGCCGGCCATGGCCACCCGCTTCGAATGGTCGGTAATGGCGATGTACTCCAGGCCGCGATGTTCGGCGGCGGCGGCCATCTGCTCGATGCTCTCCAGGCCGTCGGACCAGCCGGTGTGCATGTGCAAATCGCCGCGCATGTCGGCCAGTTCGATCAGCTCGGGCAGTTCGCCACGGGCGGCCCAGTCGAACTCGCGCCGCGCTTCCCGCAACTCGGGCGGGAAACAAGGCAGGTTCAACGTGGCGTAGACCTCCGCTTCGGTCCGCCCGGCCAATGGCTCGTCGTTGCGAAAGACGCCGTATTCGTTGATCTTCAGCCCGGCGTTCTTTGCCATTCCCCGCAGGACGACGTTGTGTGCCTTGGAGCCGGTGAAATACTGTAGCGCCGCGCCGAACGACTCGGCCGGCACCACGCGCAGATCGACCTGCATCCGGCTGGCCAGCCGGACCGACATCTTCGTTCCCCCGCGAGCCAACACCTCCTGCACGCCCGGGAAGTCGCCGAATCGGTCCATCACCTCTTCGGCGTCGCCGGCCACGACCAGCACGTCGAGATCGCCGACCGTATCCCGGCCGCGGCGATAGCTGCCGGCCATCTCCAGTTGCGCCACCGCCGGACACTCGCGAAGATGGGCCAGCAACAACTGGGCGATCTTGTCGGCCACCGCCCAATAGGTACGCCGATCGGCCTCGGCCGCGATATCCAATCCCGAGAGAATGATCGCCTCGGTCTTGGCGCCGAACCCCTTGAGCTGGCGCACCTGCTCGTTCTCGCAGACGCGGCGCAGCTCGTCAAGGCTGGTCACCTTGAGTTCGTTGTACAGTGCGGCCGCCTTCTTCGGTCCCAAGCCGGGTACGCGGAGGATGGCCAACACGCTTTCGGGAATCGACTGCAGCAACTCATCGAGCATCGGTAGCGAGCCGGTTTCCACCAGCGTGGTGGCCTTCTCGGCCAGATCCTTGCCGATCCCCTGGATGTCGGTCTGCAGCCGGGCTTTTCCTCCGTGGCTACCCAGCATCCAAGTGGATTTCGCATGATTCTTGGCCAGTGCATCGAATTCGTTGCGTATCCTCCGGTTGTACTGAAAATGGGCACTCGGTTCGAAGT
>JABMRP010001410.1 GCA_013202535.1 Planctomycetota bacterium | reverse complement strand
TTGTTTACCTGCTTCGAGGCATGCGGTCCCTGGAAAGACCGACAAGCGGGCCGCTTTGTCCAGCAGCGGAAATTCGCGCGAGCCTCGCCGATTACTCTTTGCCCGGCGCGATCCATGCGGTAGATGAACTCGGGGACCGACGTGTATTCTTCATCGCAGGTAATCCAAGCAAAACGCACGCCGTCGGCCGCGCATGCCTCGACCTGATCGGCCGCGATTTCCCACTTCTTGCGAAACACAATGTCCTCGGGAATATGGGCTTCATCTCGCCGATCGGGGTCGTCGATCCAGCTTTCCGGCAAGAACAGGTCCGAAGCAACGCACGCGCTGAACGGGTTTTTCGGGTCGTTGTTGGTGTAGATCAAGTGTTGGCCCACCACGCAATTGTCGATCTTGCCCGACTCACCGCACCATTGTCGCTTTACGCCCGGCGTTTTCTTGCCCTGCTTGGCATGAGCCGAGGCGTCGATCACACCGATCGCATCCTCGCTGCCGTATTCGTCCATGATCGTTCGCCGCAGACGCGATTCGATCCTCGCGTGGTCCCATACGAACTGCGAGAGAAACAACTGAAGTGTTCGCACTGCCGCGCCGATCCACAAGGCGATCGGCTCGACGCTTTTTCGATCGAAAGCCGCCATCAACCCCAACGAATAGGAAACCAAATAGTCAAACACCGACGTCTTCTTGAAGCAGTCCCGAAACTGATCCAGTCGACGCCGCGCACTGGGCTCCAACGCCCTGATTTCATCAGTCGTCATTGTAGACCTCCATGTCTTCTACGCCCTTATCGGCGATCAGACATGGACGTCTTGAGCTAATGTAGCGCTGTCATACTAAGGCACCCTCTTGTGGCCAGTAGCCCGGATCGGCCGGGTTTGGATTGTACGGATCGTGAATCGCGGGGTCGTACATCGTGTGGAACCAGGTGGCGTCGTCCTCCAAGGCGGAGGCGCCGCTTCCGGCCCCGCTGATGCCCGCGTTCGCCTCGGAAGCCCCTTCACCCCACGCATGATCGAGCCGTACCAGCCAGAAGTCGCGAGCTTCTCCCGAGGTGTCCTTCTTCGGCATGTCGACCACTTCCAGAGTCAGCGCAGCCGTTCCCGGCACGATCACGGCTCCGTCCGGAATACCCGACAAGTCGAACTGAATCAATCCGCGTCGAAGAAGACTTCTGTTACGATTGCGGCCGGCCGAGAAGAAATCGCCGCTGCCGTTGCTGTTCAATGGGGATTGCGGATCAGCCGGATCGTGTTCGTACAACGTGTTGTCGCTGCTGGATGTCATCGACACCAATTCAGCACGGGCGCGGGGCAGTCTGGTGTGGCCAATCGACACGACCAATAGGATGGGGATGCATACGGGCAGGGAGATTCTGAAACAACGCATGGGGTAACTCCTGTGGTGCTGGAATCCGAGAAAGACAACGTCACAAATTCGGTGTGGTAGGCGGTGTGGGTAAAGGCGGGTATACGGAAAAGGTCTCGTGTCGCAGGCTACTCGAAATCGCGGACCACTTCGCGACCGTTTCGGGAGCATAGGGCCCGAAGCGTTTCCAGCGGGAGCGACTCGCTGAGAAAATGGACGGAACCATCGGCAAACGCGAAGTTGGCTCCGCCCGGATGGCTGCTGCCGAAGGCGCATTTGCGACGGTCTTCGTAAACCTCGAAGTCGAGTACGGACGCCAGCGGAGGGTCGGCTTGCTGGCGGTTGGCATAATCAAAGGGGATCTGGTAATTGATCGGGGTGAAGGCGCTCATGGTGACGTCGCCGATACGTTTTCGCCCACCAATGGCGGCCCATCTCCCCAAGTATTTGAGCGATTCCGCCCAATAGACGCCGGTGAAAGTTTCCAGGTTGGGATCGTGATGGTTTCGTTCGCCCAGCAGAATCGTCTGGCTCGTCCCATCGAACACCATCGACAGGCTCACCGGCTGTTGATCCGGTTGGGGCTCCGAACCGGGGCCGGTCGTGTGAAACATACCGTCGCAGGTTGCCTGCGTGGGGTGATGGGATCGGGTGCCGCCGTTGCCGCCATAGCCGGTCATGCCGTAGTGTCGACCGGCCACGACGACCGGGTTCTCAGGAATCGAATCGGAAGGGCAGAGAAAGATCGGCAATACGGTCGCCGAGCGAGCGGCCGGTCCGCCCTGGGTGTTGCTCAGCGGAGCCGTGTAGTCCCAGTCCCGCAGTACGTTGCCCTGCTCGATGAACGGCAGTAAGTACGTGAACAGCGAAGTGCCTCGATACCGGGGCGACCAGCCGCACTCGAATTGATCCAGGCCCGGGGGAAACTCGCCGTGGCTCTCGTGACGGTTGTGGGCGGCCAGAGCAAGTTGTTTCAGATGGTTGGCACACGTCATCCGCCGAGCGGCTGCCCGCGATGCCTGCACGGCCGGCAGCAACAACCCCAGCAGAACGCCGATGATGGCGATCACAACGAGCAGTTCGATCAGGGTGAAGCCGCGCGAGCTTTTCACGATCGTGGCCTCCGCCTTACGTTAGACGTACCGAATACCAGCAATCCGATTCAGGGTCGTCGTGGGTTGCGGGCCGGGCATACAACACGATACTCTTACCCCGATAGCTGGGTCGCAGGTGCTTGCCGACGTCGACCGTTCCGGCGGTGACGCTCTGGCCGCTTTCCAGACATCGCACGGACACGTCGCGCGCCTGTAATGACGTGATTTCTTGCGGGCCGCTCAGGTCGTCGGGCCAAGAGCCGATTTGCACGACGCGACCGTCGTTCCCCTCGGCAACCAGGCCCACCGCCGCCAGGGCACCGATGACGCCGTCTTCCGTGCCGCCACAAGCTTCGAGATGGACGCCGTGTGTCGCGGCAAGGTGGCGCGCCTCGTGCTGTGTTACCAGCTCTTTCTGGCATCGCCTGCCAAATTCGGTCAGCGCGCCGGGGACCGTCTCGGTCACGCAAAATCCAGGGTCGCTTCCTTCGAGGAACCACTCAAGCATGAAACCGCGGAGCGTATCGATCAGGAGTTCCAGAGACTCGACCGCCGAACCGTTGCGTGGCTCCAGCAGTATCGAGGCGGCGCTGTTCTTGCTCGTACAGGGTACGCGGGGATCGATCAGCAATTGATGACGCACGATCACCGCACAACGATATCGGTCCGACAGATCCGTTGCCAACGCCCTGGCAAACTTATTGGTGCCCGGCGTGCCAGGCATATCCGTGTCGTCGATTCCGACGTAGATCACGAGGCCGCCCCCGAGGTGGTCGCGCTGGGGCTGTCGGAGGAAAATCGAAACCAAACCATCGCGCTGAGTAGTCCGGCCACGATCCCGCACAACGCATACGTGCCCACAGCCTGGAACCACCACGCGGCCAGCGGCCGGGCCGTCAAGTGATCGAAGCCGCCGAACTTCACGCCTGCCCGTATCGTCAGCGCAGCCAGATTGACGGTCAGGCCAGCGGTGGCAAAGGCAAGGTATAGCCGCCATCCTTTGCGGACCTGCCAAAGAGCCACGTCCAGGAACGGCCCGGTCAGTGCGAGGCTAGTCAGTGCGCCAACTCCGGGAGTAGCCCACCCGCCCGCCTTGATCAGTAGCACGGAGCTCAGGGCCGTCGTTCCCATGACCATGCCGCCCATCCGGCGGGGAGCCAGGGACAAACCCAGGGCCATGGGAAAAACGGACCGCAGGATTGCGTGCCCGGGAATCCGCAGGCTAAGATCCAAAAAAACGGTCGCCAGGGCCGCACTCACGCCGGCTCCCAACAACACAACCATCGCCGTCACGTAAGACGATTGCCCTTCTCGTGCCAGAGTGGGTACGCGGCTGTTGCCAGCCAGTCCGGGATGAATGGACCATACTGCGGATCGCATCGGCGCCCCTTCCGTTTTCTGGGGATCTTCAAAGTCGGTAGTACACCAAATCGCACGGCCGTGCGATTTGCCCTTGATTCTACCATTCCTTGAAGTTGCGCCAAGAGGCAGAGAAGTGTGCCCACCCGACAGTCGTGCCAGGGGCTACCCGGAGGTAGGGGCCTCAGGGTCAGGGGCTGTTTTGAACCGTGAGGAGAATTCCTGCTCGACGACCTCGAACATCCGCTGTCGCAGGGCATCGTAGTCGGACACCAAGCGGATGGCCAACTCGGTCAAGGAGCTTCGACTGACGCCCTTCCCGCCGACGCGAGTGTCGACCAGAGGCTCCCCCAAAGCTTGTTCCGCCTTCTTGACGCGAGCCCATACATGACGGTAGCTCTTCCCGAGCGATTCCGCCGCGGCCTTCATCGAGCCGGATTGCTGTATCGCCTTGAGGATCTTGCTGATCCCGAAGCCGAAGACATACTGGTCATCCGTTTCCAGCCAGACCTTGACCCGAGGCTGTATTTGCTTTCGCTTCAAGCGACTTTGTCGAGAACGGACCACAGTCGGGCTCCGGTTCGGTTTGTGTCGGCCGTTTCCTGGTTGGTCAAGTCGAGATCATGGATGGTACATGGATCAATGTCAAGGGCTTGGGACTGCGCCAGGACAACCTTATCCTGCCATGCGGGCCCGGCCGACTGGAAAAGCCGGCTCAATCCGGGTATACCAGGGTTTTGACTTCTTCGCGCTGGACGGTCCGGTGCGATGGTTTTGCCGGACGATAACCCCCCGACGCTCAATGCCACGTCTGCCTGCCGTCAAACGATTCGTCTCCAATACCGGGGTGCGGATCTACCGGATTGCCTGTCAAGCCTTTGCCGGGCTGACCGTCCGCGCCTACCTGCTACTCGGGGCCGGACCACCCACGCTGGTCGACACCGGCAGCGGACGCGACCACTCGACCGAGCAGCTCTTGGCCGGGCTGGACGCCGTGCGAACCGAGTTCGGCGAATCGATCGGTGTTGGCGACATCGAGCGAATCCTGATCACCCATGGTCACGTCGACCACGTTGGGGGCGTTGCCGATCTCTTGCCGCACACCGACGCGCTGGTGGGGATCCATCCGCTGGACGCGCGGGTGCTGACTGCCTTCCGTCAGCGGTCGGTCCTCGGCAACCGGCGCCGGCTTGCGTTCTTCCGCCGCGCCGGAGTGGAACCCGAGTTGATCGAGAAGCTCAACGCGGCCTACGCGATTCCCGGCCAGAAAACCGACCGCGTGCCGGTGGCCCTGGCATTGGACGACGGCGTACAACTCGACGGCCTGCAAATCATCCACACCCCCGGCCACGCGCCGGGGCATGTGTGCATCGCCGTCGGCGACGTCCTCTTGGCCGGCGACCATATCCTCGCGCGCACCATCCCGCAGCTTTGGCCCGAGAGTACGGCTCCCTACAATGGACTGGGCCACTACCTCGAATCGCTGGAGAAGATCCGCCGCGCCGGGCCGTTCACGATCGTCCTGGCCGGGCACGAGCCGCCCGTCGACGACGTCCCACATCGCATCGAGCAAATCGAAAACGCCCATCGGCGACGTCTCGGTCGCGTTGTGGATGCCGTGGCCGAGGCCCAAGGGCCGTTGACCATCGCCGACGTGACGCGGAGGCTCTACCCCAACATCTCGGGATTCTACCTGGTTCTGGCCTTGTGCGACGTCGGCGCTCGCGTGGAATACTTGCATCAGAGGGGCCGGATCGACGTGGCCAACCTCGACGAAATCGAAAACGAGCCGGACCCCGCGGATAGGTATGTAGGGACTGGGGACTAGAAGACAGGGAGGAGACCACGCCCACCGGCTGCACCCGGTGGGGCAAGGGATCTGTTGATTTGATCGGATTCACGTAGGATAGTGGCGTGAATAGTAACCCGAAGCGTCAGCGAGGATGGAAAAGACGGCCTCGCTGACGCTTCGGGTTACTAAATCAACAAGCCGCAAGGGGGAGAGTGACCGACGCTGATGAACACGACGCCAACCGACAAACAACCGACTCGCCCCCCCTGCCCCGCGGTTTTGCTGCTTGGGCCGACGGGCGCGGGGAAGACGCCGCTGGGAGAAGTGATTCAGGAGCGCGGGATCTGGGGTTGGCGCTGTCTGCATTTCGATTTCGGCCAGCAGTTGCGGCAACTCGTCGATGGCGATCGGCCCGACGACGTCGTCTCCCGCGCCGATCTCGATTTTCTCGCCCGGGTGCTCCATTCGGGGGCCCTGCTGGAAGACAAGGATTTTCCCATCGCCGAGCGGATCCTACGCTCGTTTCTCCGGCGAAACGACGCCGACCGGCAGACGGTGGTCTTGCTCAACGGCCTGCCGCGTCATGTGGGACAAGCGGCGGCCGTTTCACAAGACGACCGTCCATTGGTCGGCGTCACATGCGTCGTTCGCCTGGAATGTTCGGCGGAAACGGTCTTCGAACGAATCCACGCCAACACCGGCGGGGATCGCGATGGCCGGACTGACGACGATCTGGACGCCATCCGCCGGAAGCTGCAAATCTACGAAAACCGCACCCAACCGCTGGCCGACTACTACCAAACCCGCGGCACCCGCATCGAGACGATTGCGATCACCGCGACCATGCCCCCCGAAGAAGCCTATCAGGAACTCGACCGCCGCCGGTAAACACGCCGCCCTGGCTGGCAACCGGGGAAACCCGGGAAAGTGGAAACGGGGGCAAGCGGATCGGGGGGAGGGGTAACCTGCCTTGTGGCGGGGGGATTTCGTTTGCATTTTCTGCAAACTACTGGTACACTCGGCACGTAGGACAATCGGGCCGTTTCACCACTCGTCGGCGACGCTCGTGCGCACGACGGGCACCCCGCTGAAGGGGGTGACGTAAATGGAATTCCGGCTTTCGGTTGCGTCGATTCGTGGACACGAATCGCCAACCGCGCCGCTGGCTGTTGGGCAAGAGCATGGCCGTTACCACGGCGGAATCTTTTCTCGAAGCTCTTGAGGCGAGTCAACTGCTCGACGCGGAGCAATTGGCGACCGCTCGGGAAGCCGCCTCCGAAACGGCCGATCCCAAATCGCTTGCCCGGCTCCTGGTCCAGAAAGAGTTGCTGTCGCGCTGGCAGGCGGAGAAGGTGCTCGGCGGGCGCCGGGCTTTCTTTCTGGGTAAGTACAAGCTGATCCGGCTCCTGGGTCATGGGGGCATGGGCCGTGTGTTTCTTGGCCAACACACGACCATGAATCGCCACGTCGCCCTGAAAATCGTCTCCAAGGAAGTCGGCCGCGATCGCGATTCGCTCGAACGGTTCTACGGCGAAGCCCGGGCCATCGCCCAACTCGATCACCCCAATATCGTGCAGGCCTACAACGTCGACAACGAAGGCGACCGGCATTACATCGTCATGGAGTACGTCGACGGCCGGGATCTCGATGAGATGGTCGAGGCGGACGGGCCGTTGGGTTTCCAGCGGGCGGTCGACTTCATGCGGCAGGCGGCCGAAGGTCTGGCCCACGCCCACGGCCGCAATATGATCCATTGCGATATCAAGCCGTCGAACTTGCTGGTCAATCGCGAAGGAACGCTGAAGATTCTCGACATGGGACTGGCCCGGCTGAGCATCGGCGGGAACGGCTCGGGGGTAGGTGAGCAAGAGCAGGCCGTGCTGGGGACGGTCGACTACCAGGCCCCCGAGCAAGCGATGCGGAGTGACGACTTCGACCACCGGGCCGACATTTATTCCCTCGGATGCACGTTCTATTTTCTGCTAACCGGCCGTCCGCCGTTTCCCGAGGGGACGCTGCCGGAGCGAATCCTCAAACACCAAACCCAGCAACCGCAAAGTATCGCCGAACTCCGCGCCGGTACGCCTCCCGACTTGATCGCGATCTGCTCGAAGATGATGGCCAAGGATCCGGCCGAGCGTTACCAGTCGGCCTCCGAGATCGTGCAGGTCATGGCCGCGTGGCACCCGCCCCAAGAGCCGCTCATACGCGCGATGCCGCTGGAGGAAGCGGTTCCGGTCGTCGATGCCCTGGATGTGCAGTCGACGATGGTTCGCGCCGCCAACGGCTCCCAATCGGACGGATCCGGCGAAGCCTCGGGCCTGAAGCGATTGGTCGGCAAGAAGCTGTTTCTGGCCCTCGGCGGACTTGCCGTCGCCGGTCTGCTCATCGGAGGGATCGTGTGGTGGGCGTCTTCCGGCGGTTCGTCATCCTCGGGGGCCAAGAAGTCGGGCGAGGGCAAGACGACGAGCAGCAAGAGCGCCGACCGGGAGAAGTCGAAACCGTCGCGCGACAAGAAGGACGATGATTGGGGGATCAAGCCGCCGCCCGAGTTGATTGGGCCGAAGCCACCCGAGGAAAAACCGTCTCAGCCCAAACCACCACAAGAGACCCCGACTTCTCCATCACCGGTCGACCCACCCGAACAGCCTTCGCAGCCACCAGAAGAGAAACCGCCGGAGGAAAAGCCACCCGAGCCAATCCCTCCCGAAGAGATGCCGCCCGAACCGAAACCGCCGGAAGAAAAACCGCCGGAGGAAAAACCACCGGAAGTAAAGCCGCCGGAGGATCCGTTCGTCCATCTGGGAACGCGGCTGCCGCTGCCACCGCCGGAGGAAGACGCGAGCCCGGCCACGTCGGCGTGGACCGAACTGGGCCGCCTGGGTGGCCGTCTCGACGCTCCCGTGGCGCTGCGGCTGGTCGGCGGACAGGATGTCCTGCGATCCAAACGGCAATTTGTGTTGACCGAAGAGACGTCGGGGGAAGAACTCTCGTGGCGGGTAGAAATCGATCCGCCGCCTCCCAGTGGAGCGGCCGAGATCGGACGGTTTGCCGTGGAAGACCGGACGTTGCGGTTCCAGTGGCTGAGCGACTCGCGCGACGCGGCCCAACTTCGCTATTGCCTGTTGTCGCTTGCCGTCGACGGTAAGAGGCGGTTGTTGCCGCTGATCGAGCCGGCCCAGGGTGAGGCCCTGGTGGTCGATCTCGACCGGCCCTCGGTCTCGACGAAGATTCCGCTGGACTCCGTCCCCGACATGAACAAGCTCCACATGGAGATCGTCAAGCTCGACGGGAAGTTTCCGCCGAACGAAATCAAGGACGGGGCTCGTGACGGGACCGACGTCGTTTTGCAACGCAAAGACCACAACGGCAACATGGTCTCCCTGCTGACGCTTCGCCTGACGTTTGCTGCCCGCGGGTCGGCGATCGAGGTGGAGATGCGCCGCGTGTTGCCCGAGGGCTTGCCCCCGCGGTTCAAGTGGACCGATATTCCGATACGCATGAACCAGATCGACATGCAACGGCAGGCAAGGCTGGGCGAGGCGAAGCGGATCCGCGACCAGAAGCAGCGAGATCAGCAGACCCGGGAAATCGAGAACTTCTTCAAACCCGGCCTCGACAATCTGAAGTGGATGGAAGAGCGGTACAACGAACTGAACAAACTGGCCCGGATTCGGCTAAGATTCTACCTGGACGTCAAGGATGCCGACACGGGGACCGTGCATCAGGTCGAGGTGATCCGGGCGGATCTCGAACCGGGCCTTGATGAGTAAACACATGCGACGATCGTGGACATGGATAGTCTTCCTGGCGATTCCGGCGGCCGGGTTTGGCCAGGACGAGTCGGACCCCAACTCACCGAATCCCAATTCGCCGGCGCAGGTCGAAGCGGCCGTGATGCAATTGGCGGCCCAATTGGAGAAGTCGCGAGACGAAATCCCCGGTCCGCCGGGCACCCCAATCCCGGCCGACCCCGGGCGGTGGCATGTGACCTATCGGCTGGGGCAAATGGGCCCCGATGCCGCCGGCGCCGTCGAGGCGTTGGCCGGAGTATTGGCGGATCCCGAGCGGATCCATTGGGAGTACGTTCGCACCTCGGCGGCTTGGGCGCTGGGACGCATCGGCCCGGAGGCCGCGCCCGCAGTCGGCCCGCTGACCGAAACGCTTGCTTCGAGGCTCCCCTCGGTCCGCCGTCATTCGGCCCGGGCTTTGGGGCGTATCGGGCCCGGTGCGCTGGAAGCGATCCCCGCGCTGACCCGGTCCCTGGGCGACGAAGACGGCGCGGTGCGCATCAACGCGGCGTTGGCCTTGTGGCAAATCGACGGCCATCCACAGGCCGTGCCCGCGCTCGTCGACTTGTTGCAGGAAGAAACGCCAACCACCGCCTACCGGGCGGCCGTGGCGCTGGGCGAGATCGGCCCCGACGCCGAGCCGGCGGTCGACGCCTTGGTCGCAGCATTGGGACACGACGACGGCGACGTGCGCCGGGTATCGGCTCGGACGCTGGGCCAGATGGGTCAGGTGGCGATTCCCTCACTTCGGGAAACCCTGAACCGGCGCGAACCAATCGCCGGCCGCGGCGCGGTCGAGGCATTGGGCTGGATGACACCCAGCGAAGAGACGATCGCCCTGCTGATCGGAACGCTTGCCGATCCCAGCCCGATCGTTCGGGCCAGCGCCGCGCGAGCGCTGGGGCGATTCGGCCCCGAAGCCGTCGCCGCAACCTCGACACTGATCCAAGCAGTCAACGACCCCGAGGCCATGGTCCGTGACGCCGCCGCCCGCGCTTTGGGACGAATCAGGAAGCCGGCATCGCAGGGGGATTCCATGAAAAGCGGAGACCGCGCCGGCTCGTAACATTCCACAAAAAGACTGCCCGTCTGTGCGTCATGCCCTTCCTATCGACCCACGGGATGCTGCCCGTGGGCTTAGAGCCCGATTCAGTGATCGCGTCCGCAAGGTCCTAATCCCAATACGCCGTGTAGACCTCGTCGACCGCGTCGAAGTGGGTGGTGTCGCCTTCGTTCACGACGGTGTAGTCTTCCAGATCCCATAGCCAGTAGTACTTGCCGGCGTCCGCCGCGGCTAACGGGGTGAATCCGGATTCCAGATGATCGGCATCTTTGACCACGGCGACGTCGTCGCCGCCACCGCCGTCGGCGATCACGCGATCGAAGTACCAGGCTCGGCCGAAGTGTTCGACACCCAGGAGCTTGACATCGGCCGACCGGGTCACCACGGTCTCCGTGCCGGCCGTCCCGTAAAGCTCGGCCGTATCCGTGCCGCCGGCC
>JABMRP010001409.1 GCA_013202535.1 Planctomycetota bacterium | reverse complement strand
TGGTACGCCAACATTCCCGAGGAGACCGTTTGGTATCGCGACCGGCTCTCCGGCGCGTGGGGCGGCGTGGCGGTGGTCTTGTTGGCCGGTCATCTGCTGATCCCGTTTTTCGGGTTGCTTTCGCGCCACGTCAAGCGGAATCGGCCGCTGCTGGTCTTTTGGGCCGTCTGGCTGCTGGTCATGCACTGGCTCGACCTTTACTGGCTGGTGATGCCCGTTTTGGACCCCGAGGGCCCGGTCTTCTCGATGACCGACCTCTTGTGCCTGGTCGGGCTGCTAGCGTTGTACACCGCGGGCGTGCTCCGCACCGCGGGCGAGCGGTCGCTGGTGGCGAGCCGGGATCCGCGAGTCGAGGAATCGTTGGCTTTCGAGAATATTTGACGCTGAGGCGAGAAGAAGGACCAGACCGTGGCCAGCCAGGAAGAAATCAATACGCCGCTGATCGCTGCCGTGGGGACCATTAGTGTGATCCTCCTGACCGCCCTGATCCTCGTGCTGGTAATTCTCTATCAATATCAGGAGAAGAAGTTGGATCGTTCGTTGCAGGAATCGGCGGCTGCTTCCGAGATCGAGATACTCGTCACCCAGCAAGAGGCCAAGTTGGCCGGACTCGCCGACCCCGAGGGTAACAAACCCGTCGAAGGCATTGTGCCCATCGACGACGCCATGGAACAAGTGCTCGTGGAGTTACGAGCCGAACGTCAATAGCCTTGTCATAGGAGCAAGTCCCATGCGAAATGTCCGATGGATGACCCGATGGCCGCACGCTCCGACGCGCCTCGCCGCGTTGCTTGTCGCAGTGGGCCTTTTGGCCGGCCTCGCAACTCGCGTCACGGCCCAGCGTACCGAACCGTTGCCCAAGGAACTCGAGGGCGTGGGCATCTCGCAGAACCACGACGCCCAGATTCCGTTGGATCTCGCGTTCGTCGATTCCGACGGCCAAGCGGTCACACTGGCCGACTACTTCGACGGTTCTCGCCCCGTGATCCTGACGATGAACTACTCCAACTGCCCGAAACTTTGCAGCCTGCAACTCAACGGTCTGGTCAAGACGCTGGGGGAAATCGACTGGGATCTCGGCGACGAGTTCCAAGTGCTTACCGTCAGCATCGATCCGGACGAAAAGACGTCGCGAGCCGCCGAAACCAAGGCGAAGTACCTTCTGCTCTACGGACGGGAAGGTTGCGACGACGGCTGGCATTTTGCGACCGGTTCGCAAGAAAACATCCACGCGCTGGCCGAGACGGTCGGCTTCGGGTATCGCCGGGTCGAGGAGACGGGGGAATTCGCCCACGAGGCGGTGCTGATGATCTGCACGCCCGACGGCCGCGTCTCGCAATACCTCAACCGGATCGACAACGACCCCGAAACGCTGCGCCTCGTGTTGGTCGAGGCGGCCGACGGCAAGATCGGCACGCTGAAGGACCAGTTCTTTCTCTCGTGCTTTGCCTACGACCCCTCGTCGGGCCGTTACGGTCCGGCGGCGATGCGCGTGATGCGCGTCGGCGGGGCGGTCACCCTGGTCTTGATGGCCGGCATGGTGGTCGTGTTCTGGCGGCGGGGAGTGCGGAAGAGAAGACGCCAGGAATCTCATGCTCCCGAGGAAACGTCATGACCGCGATGCTCGGTTTGTGCAACGTCCTAGAGCGGCCGGCCGTGAGCCTCTTCGGGCTCCAGGACGGGACGTTTTGGCTGCCGCCGCAACGGTCGACGATCGCCCCGGCGGTCGACACTCTCTTCTACACACTGCTGGGCATCAGCGCCTTTTTCTTCCTCTTGATCCTTGGGCTGATGACGCTTTTCGTGATTCGCTACCGGTATCGCCCCGGAGTCGGGCCACAATCGGACGTAAAACACAGCACGGCGCTGGAGATCTTCTGGACCGTCATCCCGCTGATGATCGTCACTTACATCTTCTACCAGGGCTTTGTCGGATACGTGCGGATGCGCACCGTCCCGGACAACGCCTACGAGATCGAGGTCGTGGCGCGCCAATGGAAGTGGATCTTCCAGTACGAAAACGGATTGGAAACGAATGACCTGTACGTGCCGGCGGATCGGCCCGTGCGCCTGATCATGCGCTCCGACGACGTGATCCACAGTCTCTGGATCCCCGATTTCCGCGTGAAGATGGACATCGTCCCGGGGCGCGAAACGGAGACTTGGTTCGAGGCTCCATGGCAAGGCGAAACGGGGCGCCATGCGCTGAGGTGTACCGAATACTGCGGCACGAGCCACTACAACATGCTGGCCACGGTGGTCGTGGAGCAAGAGGCCGATTTCGACCAGTGGCTGATCGATGCGTTGGCCAAACAACAGAACAAGCCGCCACCGGAGCGCGGCGAGGACCTTTACAACCGATACGGATGCATCCAGTGCCACTCGATCGACGGGACGATGGAAGTCGGCGGTGTCGCGGTCGAAGGCCCCAGTTTTAAGGGCATCTGGGGTGAGACGCACGAGTTTTCCAACGCTTCGGACACGGAAGTCAATCGGGAGTACATTCGCGAGTCGATTCTCGATCCCAGTGCCAAGATTCGCCGGGGATATCCCGACAAGATGACTACCTACAAGGGCCGGCTCTCCGACGAACAGATCAGCGAGATCATTGCGTTCATCAAATCATTGAAGGATTAGTTTAGATGGCAAGCGGCACGATTCCCGAGAGCACCGACAACTACTTGACGCACACCCGCGGGTGGAAGTCGTGGGCCTTCACGCTCGATCACAAGCGGATCGGCGTGATGTACCTCGTGGCGATTGCCTCGTCGTTGTTCTTGGGCGGAATGTTTGCCTTGGCCGTGCGGATCGAGTTGTTCTCGCCCGGCCGAACGATGATGGACGCCGATTCGTACAACCACATGTTCACCCTCCACGGGGCGGTGATGATCTTCCTCTTCATCATCCCCAGCATTCCCGCCACCTTCGGCAATTTCATCCTGCCGGTCATGCTCGGGGCCAAGGACGTCGCCTTCCCGCGGCTCAATCTGGCCAGCTTCTACCTCTGGGTGACGGGAGCGTTGTTCTTTGTCCTCACGCTGTCCCTCAATCAGTTGGATACGGGCTGGACACTCTACGTCCCTTACGCCATCACGACCAAATCCAGCGTGCTCTTGGCGGGCCTGGGGGCCTTCGTTCTGGGGTTTAGTTCGATTTTCACGGGCATCAACTTCATCGCCACGGTGCATACGATGCGCCCGCCGGGGATGACCTGGTTCAAGATGCCCCTGTTTCTCTGGTCGCTTTACGCCACCGCCCTGATCCAGGTACTGGCCACGCCCGTGCTGGGGATTACCGTCTTGATGCTGGCGATGGAAATCACCTTGAACCTGGGGATCTTCGATCCCAAGTTGGGCGGCGATCCGATTCTCTTCCAACATTTCTTCTGGTTCTACTCGCATCCGGCCGTCTATATCATGATTCTGCCCGGCATGGGCATCATGAGCGAACTGATCCCCACGTTCAGCCGCAAGCACATCTTCGGCTACCGGTTTATCGCCTACAGCAGCGTGGCCATCGCGCTTCTGGGGTTCTTCGTCTGGGGTCATCACATGTTCGTCAGCGGGCAGTCGGTACTGCTGGGCGTGATCTTCAGCGCGCTGACGTTCAGTGTGTCGATCCCCTCGGCCATCAAGGTCTTCAACTGGCTGGCCACGATGTACAAGGGATCGATCCACCTCGATGCGCCCATGCTCTACGCGCTGTCGTTCATTCTGCTGTTCGGGATCGGCGGGCTGACGGGCCTGTTCCTGGGAGCCCTGAGCACCGACGTCGTCGTGCATGATACGTATTTCGTGGTGGCTCATTTCCACTATACGATGTTTGGCGGCACGCTGGTGGCGTTTCTCGGCGGGCTGCATTACTGGTGGCCGAAGATCACCGGACGCATGTATAACGCGCTGCACGCGCGGATCGCCGCGATCATGCTCTTCGTCGGTTTCAACCTGACCTTCTTCCCGCAGTTCATCCTCGGCACCCGCGGCATGCCACGCCGCTACTACGACTACACGGCAGACCTGGCGAAGCATCCCGAGTTTCAGTTGCTCAACGTACTCTCGACGCTGGGGGCGTTCTTGCTGGCGACTGCTTTGTTCTTCATGTTGCACTACCTAATGCGATCCTTGCGCAAGGGCCGGCCGGCGCCGGCCAATCCGTGGGGGAGCGGCTCGCTGGAATGGCAGTGTAGCTCGCCCCCGCCGCACGACAACTTCGCCACGCCGCCGACGGTCGACGATCCCTACGATTACCACGACTTGAAATACGACCCCCAGTTGCAGGGCTACACCCGCGATGCGTGACTCGCGCCCCGAACATCACTGAAGAGGAAAGGCTAATCTGGAAATTCTGGGAGGGTGCCATGGGCGGCTTGTCCGCCCTTGCCAAATCCTCGAAAAACAAGGGCGGGCAAGCCGCCCATGGCACCCCG
>JABMRP010001408.1 GCA_013202535.1 Planctomycetota bacterium | reverse complement strand
TTGCCCGGGCATGGCGAGTACAAGGACTACCGGCGGGAACTCGACATCGGGGAAGCGGTCGCGGGTGTTTCTTACTCGAGCAACGGGATCCGTTACCGCCGCGAGTACTTCGTAAGCTATCCGGGTCAGGTATTGGTCATTCGCCTCACCGCCGACCAACCCGGCGGCTACACCGGCACGGTCCGACTGACCGATTCCCACGGAGCCGCGACCACGGGCGAGAAGAACCACATTGGCGCTTCCGGAAAACTGAGCAACGCCTTGCAGTACGAAACAGAGGTTCTGGTCAAGAACACCGGCGGCAGCATCGAAACTGCCGACGGCGCCGTCGCTTTCTCCGACGCGGACAGCCTGATCATCCTATTGGCCGCCGGCACGGATTACGTGGCCGATTATGAGAAAGGATGGCGCCACCAGAAACTTGAACCTCGCCTTCTCCGCCAGAAGAACATCGTGGACGTCCTGTTCGCCTCGGAAAAGTCGTACGAAGCACTTCGGACAGATCACGTCAAAGACTACCAGAGTCTGTTCAACCGCGTCGACCTCGACGTGGGAAAAACGGAGGCGAAAATCGCCGCCTTGCCCACCGACGAGCGCCTCGCGGCCTACCGGGACGGAGCCAAGGACCCCGAGTTGGAAAGTCTGTTCTTCCAGTTCGGACGGTATCTGCTGATCGCCAGTTCTCGCCAAGGCTCTTTGCCGGCCAACCTTCAAGGTATTTGGAACCAGAGCAATAAGCCCCCGTGGAACAGCGACTACCACACGAATATCAACATCCAGATGAACTACTGGCCGGCCGAATCGACCAACCTGGCCGAGTGCCACGAGCCGCTGATCACGATGATCGAGCAGTTGCGCCAGCCCAGCCGCAAAGCGACCCTTGCCACCGGCGACTTCGGCGATGTGCGCGGATGGACCGTGCGGACTTCCCATAACATCTTCGGCGGGCACGGCTGGAAGTGGAACAAGCCGGGCAGCGCGTGGTACTGCCAGCATCTCTGGGAACATTACGCCTTTAGCCAAGACAAAGCCTACCTCAAGGACCGGGCCTACCCGATCCTGAAGGAGGTCTGCCAGTTCTGGGAAGATGCACTGAAGGAGCTTCCCGACGGCCAGCTCGTGGTGGCCAACGGCTGGTCGCCCGAGCACGGGCCCACCGAAGACGGCTGCTCCTACGACCAGGAAATCGTCTGGGACATCTTCACCAATTACATCGATGCGGCCGACGCCTTGGACATTGACCGGGAGTACCGCGACAAAGTGGCCGGCCTGCGCCAACGGCTGATGGTCCCCAAGATCGGCAAATGGGGCCAATTGCAGGAATGGATGGCCGATCGCGACGACCCCAAGGACAATCATCGCCACGTGTCCCATCTGTTCGCGTTGTATCCGGGAAGGCAAATCTCTCCCGCCGGTGCCCCGAAACTGGCCGAAGCCGCCAAGGTCTCGCTGGGCGCGCGCGGATTCGCCGGCGACGTCGGCTGGAGCAACGCCTGGAAAACGTGTTTCCACGCCCGGCTGCACGACGGAAAGCAGGCCTATTGGTATTACAACCGGCTGTTGGGGCAAAACGCCTTTCCCAACCTGTGGAATGCTTGCTGGCCGGGCAGGGTGTTCCAGATCGACGGCAACTTCGGAGGGACCGCCGGCGTCGCCGAGATGCTCCTGCAATCGCACACCGGCCAACTCGAGTTGCTGCCCGCTCTCCCAACGGCCTGGCCAACCGGTTCGGTCCGCGGCCTGCGTGCGCGCGGCGGTTACGAAGTCGACATCGTCTGGAAAGACGGCCAATTGACGCAAGCCACCATCCGCAGCATCGCGGGACAGAACCCGACCGTTCGCTACGGCGAGCAGACAGCGAAAATCGTCCTCGAAGCCGGGCAGACCGCCGTGCTTACAGATGATCTGTCGCCCCGGTCGCCGTAGTCACAAGAGACGACCGGAGAATGCGAGTTCCGGGGAGCATACATAACTATTGCGAAAGGAAGTTGGGCCCCCAAAGGCTTCCTTGAAAGCGACCCAGTCACCTTGCTCACGGCACACCGGTCCGGTAGAATTTCCTGCACCTTCCAATGCGTTTCAAAGAATCGCGGGTCGTTTCGTCGATTGATAAAGGACTCCCGGCCGATGCTCTCCGACACCCATCCCGACGCTCAACGGGTCCAAATCGAATTGCTGCGCGCGAAGACCGCGTCGGAACGACTTGGCATGGCGTGCCGGCTGTCCGACCTCGTCGTGCGCATGTCCCGGCAAGCGATCGCGCGACAACACCCGGACTGGACGACGCAAGAAGTGAATCTGGCCTGGGTCGAGAACAGCTACGGCCCGGAGCTTGCCGAGGAACTCCGCCAATACCTTAACGCTCGGTAGACATGCCCCAGCAAGAAGCCATCGCCGCAACCATCCCCGTCGTCGAGGCGTTCGCCCGGCTGGGCGTTCGCTACTACGTGGGCGGTTCTCTCGCCAGCTCGGCGCACGGCGTTCCGCGCAGCACGCTCGATGCCGACCTCGTGGCCGATCTCACGCTCGGTCAGGTTTCGCCGCTCGTGGCGGAGTTGTGCTCCGAGTACTATATTCACGAGCCGGCGGTTCGGGACGCCGTGCAGCGCAGGGCTTCGTTCAACGCCATTCATCTCGCAACGAGCTTCAAGGTCGATGTGTTCGTGGTCAAGGATCGGCCCTACGATCGCCTGGCGATGCAGCGTCCCGAGCAGATTCCGCTCGACCCCGACGTTCCCTCGCAAACGGTCTTCATTGCCTCGGCGGAAGATACGGTGCTTGCCAAACTCGAGTGGTATCGCCTTGGCGACGAGGTCTCCGAAAGACAATGGAACGACCTGACGGGGGTGATCAAAACCCAACACGAGGCCCTCGACCGCGAGTATCTCAAGCAATGGGCGGGCGAACTCAAGGTAGCGGATTTGCTCGAGCGCGCGTGGCGCGAATCGCAACAGTGAGCATACCGGGCCAGAAAAGGTGCCATTCGGGTCGGGAACCTTTTCGCCCTCACGACACGAAATGGGCTTGACATCCCGGCCGGTCAGTGGAACACGAGCCCCATCCATGGTAAAGTTGGCAGCGCTGCAGGATTGAAATCGCTATCAGTTGGCATGAGGAGGCACGAATCATGGCGCATCGTACGTTCGCCTTGCTGAGTTGGCTGACTATTCTGGCCGCCGCCGGATGTGGTGACAGCGAGAGCATGCCGGTCACGGATGCACCCGGCGGCGATGGATCGACCGAGGATCCGGCGGGCGTCGAGGCGGTTGAGGCGAAGGAGGAAACGGACGAGTCCGGTCTCACGTCCGAGGAGTATCTGATTCTGAGCGCGGCACTGGCCGACTATGTTCCCGGCGACGAGCAAGAAGGGTTGTCCGTGCTTGAGGAAGATACCATGGACCCGGAGCTGGTCGAGTCGGACTTGACCGAAGAGTGGTTTGAAGGCTTGCGCCGAGAAGAGTATAGCGAGTCCGAGAACGGGGCCATTGACGATCTGCTGGAGAAGAACAAGCAATCCGCCCGTTTGAGCGACCGTTTGGACGAGGGTTTGTCATATCAATTGGTCTCGCGAGAGAAGATCGACCCGATACTGGCGGAGTGCTACAAATTCTCCTTCACGCACAGCAGCGACTGGTCCATGAGTTCGACCGAATCGTGGAAGCCGTTCTATTCAGCTTTCCCGGGCGCCAACGGACTGCTGTGCGTGTCGCGGCCGGGGATCGACTCCTCGGGAAATGCGGCGGCAGTCTTCGTAAGCTGTTACAGGGGCGACCTCCACGCCGAGGGAAGGATCCTGCTGCTTGCCAAGGAGGATGGAAAATGGAGAATAGCGTTTGCGGTACGCTTGTGGGTATCTTGAACGCGGGCGAGAAAAGGGGACATTCTAGTCTTCCTCAAATAAGTAGAATGTCACTTTTTTCACTCCCGATGAACCCGCCGCCGTCACCCTTCCTGGACCGCGCGCGGGCGAGATGCTAGAATGGCCCACATTCGGGGCCTGGAAATTTCCCAGGCTGGACCCAAATGGGAAATGTAATCCGCATTAGAAGGAGAACCCCATGAAGAAACTTCTGCTTGTCGTGACCGGCCTTTCGTTTGCGCTTGCCGCACTGGCAACGCCGGCGCCGGCGGTGGCCGAAGACGACATCCTGATCAGCGACTTCGAGGCCGCCAACTACGGCGACTGGAAAGCCGAAGGCGAGGCGTTTGGCAAGGCCCCGGCCAAGGGCACGCTCGGTGGCCAGATGCAGGTTACCGGTTTTGAAGGCAAGGGACTCGTCAACTCGTTCCTCGGCGGCGACCCGCCGACGGGCAAGCTCACCTCGCCGGAGTTCACCATCGAGCGGGACTACATCACGTTCCTCATCGGTGGCGGCGCGCACAAGGGCAAGACCTGCATGAATCTGCTGGTCGACGGCAAAATCGTTCTCTCCGCCACGGGCCCCAACGCTCAATCGGGCGGCAGCGAGTTCCTCAACTGGGAAAATTGGGACGTCAAGCAGTACAAAGGCAAGAAAGCCGTCCTCCAGATCGTCGACGACGCGTCCAACGGTTGGGGACACGTCAACGTCGATCAAATCTCGCAGAGCAACACGCAAGCGAAGAAAAAGGCGTTCACCGCGCCGCCAAAGCGTGGCGGAGGCACTCCTCACATGGAAAACGCCCAAGAGATCAAAATCACCGGCAAGTACATCATCTTCCCCGTCTCGAACAAGGGACAACGCGGGCGGATGACGATCGTCGTGGGCGACCAGCTCGTGCATAATCTCGACTGTGATTTCCCACCAAACGCGGATTCCATCGACTGGTGGACCTATCTCGACATGTCGGAATACGTCGGCAAGACCGCGAAGGTTGTCGCCAAAGCGGCACCGGAAATCTGCGAAATGTTCGAGTCGAGCGACGAAATCCGTCATCTCATGCCGCTCTACGACGAAGCGCTGCGTCCCCAGTTCCACATGAGCCAGATGCGCGGTTGGAACAACGACCCGAACGGGATGTGCTATTACGACGGCCAGTACCACTTCTTCTGGCAGTGCAACCCGGC
>JABMRP010001407.1 GCA_013202535.1 Planctomycetota bacterium | reverse complement strand
GTTTTGGACACCAATTTCCGCTGGTTTCCTGTGGTGCAACCTACGCGGCCAAGAAGCTGTGGGGATACGCCACCGTGGAAGAAGACGGATCGGCCCATTTCAAAGTGCCTTCAGAAGTTCCGATCTACTTTCTCGCACTGGATAAGGAAGGCCGGGCCGTACAGAGGATGCGTTCGTTTACGCATTTCCAGCGCGGCGAGCGACAGAGCTGTATCGGCTGTCATGCTGACCGCAACTACGCAAAGCCGTCCGCCGGCGACGATCTGGCAACCGCATCCCTCCGTGGGCCGGAAGAACTTATGGAACCGGAATGGGGACGCAGGAACTTCGACTATTCATCGATCGTACAGCCGGTGTGGGACAAGTACTGCATCGAATGTCACAACGCACGCGAACAACCGGGCCGTGTTGACCTGACGGGTGACAAGACCGATTTTTGGAACGTCTCCTACGAGCATCTCGCCAGGAAAGGAACGCATGGCGAAACGGACCCATTCCGGCACGGGGTCAGCAGCCTGGCTGGCGTGGGCCGGAATCCTTACGTCAAATGGATATCGAGTATCAACGGCGCCGAACAGAACGTATTGATGATCAAACCACGGACTTGGGGCGCCTACCCGAGCAAGCTGACGGAAATAATCCTCGGCGGTCACCCGGACGAGAATGGAAAGAAGCGTTTTACAATGGACGAGACATCCATGCGCCGCGCACTGGCCTGGATGGATCTGAATGTTCCCTATTACAAGGATTCCAGGACAAACCACCCCGACAGGGAGGGAAGCAGGTGGATGAAGCCCGACAATCTGGACAAGGTTCTTGAGGACGTGAGGAAGAACCGCTGCGCCGAATGTCACCAAAGGATACCGCGCACGTTCTATACGCGTATCACCAAGATCGAGGACAACGATTTCCTTCTCGCGCCGCTGGCAAAGTCGGCCGGCGGAACGGAAGCCTGCGGCAAGGTGATTTTCGCGTCAAAGGACGATCCCGATTACCAAGCCATTCTAAAGACTTTCGAGCCCATCACAAAACTGATGGCCCAGCAGCCGCGGATCGACTTCCCCGGCTCCGAGTATGTTCCCCACAAAAACGCACGCCCAGGCCTGCCTGCCTGCGACGTTCCATAAGTGTTTGCAATTTCTGAAAGACGAAACCATCGTCGGCGACGCCGAACCCGTCCCGGCGGCAGCGGCGAAAAACAAGCCCTCGCTGGAGTTCACCAGTCCGGGCTATCGCAGCACGAGCATCAGGCAAGCGGCTTTCTGACATCCTGGAGCACTATGTCGACGAAAGAAGGTCTGGGTATACGAGCCCACCGACTTTCGACGGTTCTCCAGAGTGAGACCCGCACCCCACACGGGGCCGGGAGTACCAACTCGCACAGTCGCAACATTGCCATCCGGATTGCGTAGCCCGCAACTTGTGAATGCATTTCGACGACGTGCCAGGTGAGTATAGACCAATACACATCATTCGCGACCGCGATGCGAAGTTCACGAAACAGTCTTGTGACATCGTGGAATCCGAAGACGTGGAATTCAAACCCATTCCGCCGCGCTCGCCCAACATGAAACAGCACGCGGAGGCTTGGGTACGTCGCGTGAAGAGTGAATGTCTCGATCAATTCATCGTCTTCGGCGAGACGCACTTGCGGCACATTCTTTCGACTTGGTTGGAGTACTATCACAAGTTCCGCCCTCACCAGGGGCTGGACAACGAGGTGCTGGCGATGTCCGAGAAACCGCCGGACACGGAAGAAGTGCTTGGCCCAGGTGAAGTGGTCTGCCGACAGTGGCTCGGTGGGCCGCTGAAACATTACGAACGGAAGGCGGCGTAATCCTGTGGGGAAAGCGAGCATCACAGCCGACGCGGAACGGTTACGTATTGTGGCCAACCTCGAAACCCAATCCAACCCACGTAGCGAAGCAGCCCAGGGCCATGCTGCCCCTTCTGCCGCCGCGTCGACTCTTGAGAATACTCCTGCTGATGTAGCAATGTGTAGTTATTTGCACTGAATCCCACGTAATTTGAAGTAACTGTCGCCTATTCGACTACGCCTGAATACTCAAGTACTAACCGCTATTTCCCGGTATTTCGTCAGCTTCTCGGCGAGTCCCTGCTACTTATCGTCGGCCAGGATGAGTACGATATTTGGTACACTCCCGGATTCGGTGCAATAGGCCTGCTGTTGTGAGCCTATGGACACGGCGGCAGCCGCCGTTGCGAGAAGGAATGTGGAAACGGTGTGTAGTAACCGGCCCGGCCTGCACGGGGGAAGTGGTTTCATCGCGGCGTCGACGTGGATCATGGTGGTCTCTCCTGTCGGTTGTAGGTCGGCCTTCCCGGTCGGCGGCGAGCCCAGGCCGCGGCCGGTTGGGAAATACACGGTCATGCGAAGGTTGCTCTGGCAGAGCAGAAGACGCACCACACAGTATCCATTCCGGCGAGGTGAAGGTCAACTCGCGGGTCGGCGCCTCACTCGTCGGCCGGTACGCCGAAGTGGTCCAGCGCGTTGCGGATCAACGTCTGGAACTTCCGATCCACCGAGAGTCCCCAGCCGGACCCCAGAGAGCCGGCGTGGAATACGCGACCGCCCTGGGGACGCTCCCAGTAGAGCATGTGGGCCACGGTGGCGTTTTTCAAGGGCACTTTGCGGGTGAAGTAGTCCAGACCGG
>JABMRP010001406.1 GCA_013202535.1 Planctomycetota bacterium | reverse complement strand
ATGACGGCCGGCTTTACGTGTTTGCGGTCAATTACGATGAGCGACTGAAGCAGGCCGAGGCAACGATCACCGTCGAAGGCCTTCCGCCCGGCCGCGAGGTCGAGGTGGTTGACGAAGGCCGCACGATCACCACGCGCGCCGGGTCTTTTTCCGATTCCTTCGACCCGCTGGCCGTTCACATCTATCGAGTCGCCTTGCCCCGGTGACGCGACGCCGGGCCATCCGGTGGAAGAAACATCCCGAGAATGAGGCTGCGACGGTGAAGCGGTGGTGGAACGCATTGGGACCCGGTATCCTGCTGGCCGCGGCAAGCGTGGGCGCGTCGCATTTGGTGCTGAGCCCAAGCGCCGGTGCGCTGTTCGGATACCAACTGCTCTGGCTTGTCGTGGCGACGCATCTGTTGAAGTATCCGGCCTTCGAGTTCGGTCCCCGTTATGCGGCGGCCACCGGGCGGCATCTGCTGGACGGATATGCGCGGATTCCCGGTCCGAAGAATTGGGCCCCGACCGTGTTTCTCGTGGGCACCCTGGTCCAAGGGATCGGAGTGCTGGCCGCCGTGGTGTACATCGCCGGCTGCGTCTTTTCGACCTGGACGCAATGGCTCGACCCCGAGTGGTCCTCCGTGGCGCTGACGGCGATCATCCTCGGGCTGCTTTTTGCCGGGGGCTTTTCCTGGTTGGATCATCTCAACAAGATCATGATGGCCGTGCTGGCGCTGGCCACCGTGTTGGCGTTCGTGCCGATTATCCCCGGTCCGGAAGCCGTGCGCCATCTGGTCGTGCCAACGCTTCCCGCCGGTTCGATCATCCTGGTGGCCGCCATCCTCGGCTGGATGCCGACGGGCATCGACGTCTCGGTCTGGCATTCGTTTTGGACGATCGAGAAGATGAAGACGTACACGACCGCCGACGAGGGGCATGTGTCGAAAGTCGCCCGCCGGCTGAGAACGGCCCTGTGGGACATGCGAACCGGTTACTCGCTGTCGCTTTGTACCGGGGTGATGTTTGTCGTCATGGGTGCCCATTACCTTCACGGCGAGAAACTCAAGGGGGCCCAGTTTGCCGTTGCCCTCTCGGAGGCCTATACGTCGGTGTTTGGGGCGTGGATGTACCACCTGTTCATGCTCACGGCGTTCTTCGCGATGTTCTCGACCTCCTACACGGTGATCGACGGGTTCTCGCGGTCTTTCGCCGAATGCTGTGCCGTGCTGCGACCCGGAAAGTCGGATCCGGCGGTACGCAGCCGGCTTTACTTCGGATTCGCGATCGTTTCGGCCGTGCTGGCTTGTGTGATCCTGCTTCTGGTGGGCGAACCGAAAACGCTGGTGATTGGCGCTTCGCTGGTCAGTCTGGCCGTCGCGCCGCTGTTGTATGGGTTCAACCTTTACTGCGTCACCCATCATATCGACGAACCGGCTTTGCGGCCGTCGAAGCTGAGCATCGTGATCGCGCTTTTGGGAATCGCGACCGTGATCGTTGCCTTGGGCGCCAGCGTCTATGTGAAGTTGCTGATGTAGATCGGCCGAAGGACCGCTTCCGGAGGGAATCGAATGATGCAAGTGCTTCCTCGCTGCCGGTGGTCGATACTCGATGCGGCCACGCTCTTGTGCGTCGCGCTGGTCGGCGCTGCGGCAACCGATGCCCCGGCTCAAACGGGCGACGTCCGTCGCGTACATGACCCGAGTATTATCCAAAGTGGCGGGGAGTACGTCATCTTCTCCACCGATGGCGGAATCCGCATGCGCCGCTCCAGGGACCTGTATCGCTGGCATTACGTGGGCGACGTGTTCGACCGGCTTCCCCCGTGGATCGCCGAGGAAGTACCCGGGGTGCGGGGACTGTGGGCGCCGGATATCTCCTACTTCAACGGGCGGTACCACTTGTACTACAGTGCGTCTCGTTTCGGCACCAACCGCTCGTGTATCGGACTGGCCACCAACAAAACGCTCGACACCGATAGCGACGACTACCAGTGGATCGACCGGGGGATGGTCGTACGCTCCGACCCCAACCGCGACGACTTCAACGCCATCGACCCGCACGTCGCCCGGGACACGACCGGCGACGTGTATCTGTTGTTCGGGTCGTACTGGAGCGGGATCAAGATGTGCCGGCTCGACGCCTCGACGGGCAAGCCGGCCGGGAGTAAAGATGAGTGGCTGAGCTTGGCGGCCCGGCCCGTGCATAAGGCGATCGAAGCACCGTACGTCGTGCAGCACGGCGAGCATTTCTATCTGTTCGTCTCTTTCGATCAGTGCTGCCGAGGTTCCCGAAGCACGTACCGGATGATGGTCGGGCGAAGCCGGCAATTGCAGGGTCCCTACCTCGACCGAAGCGGAAAACCGATGCTCGCCGGCGGCGGAACCGAACTGCTTGCCGGTGGTGGCTCGGTGCGCGGCCCGGGCCACAACTCGGTGCTGGTCCAGGGCGATCGGACTTGGCTGGTCCACCACTTCTACGATGCGGCAGAGCGGGGTATGCGGAAACTTCAGATTCGCCCTCTGACCTGGGATGAGGCGGGCTGGCCGGTTGCGGCGCCCCCGATCGAGGGTCCTGCCGACCGGCAGTAGGTGGGTTCCGCGAGCGTTTTCCCAAGAGTCTTCCCGTCGTCCCATGGCCTTGCGCGGGCCTCGCCGCACGCGGTTGGACTTGCCCCGACTCCGCACGGTCGGCAGGGAAGCCAGACAACCGGAATTCCTGTAAAACCCAGCGTGGATAATCGCATCAGTCACCGTAGATTCCCTATTCCGCCAACACTTAGGGCCGTCGGGGGTCGATGAACACAGACAGCACGGCAAGAAGCTGCCGGCGAGTGAGCATTCAACGCCCGTGCTTATCCCTCCAGGGGCGGGGGTCAAGGCGGGCCGGCCGAGGATTGGCAATCCACCTGATACAACACGTCGAAGGAGTGAAATCGAATGAGTTCCCCAGCGCCCAGTTCCCCAGCGCCCAGTTCCCCAGCGCCCAGTTCGCCAGCGCCCAGTTCTCCAGCGCCGACTTCTTCAGAGCCGAGCTCTCCGAAGTCGAGTTCTCGCTTGTCCGAAGCTT
>JABMRP010000141.1 GCA_013202535.1 Planctomycetota bacterium | reverse complement strand
GTGATCGGCATCCGCGCCGTGGACGGGCGGGGTAACGTATTCGCCGCCGGCGGACGCGTCGTGAAGAACGCCGCCGGATACGATCTCTGCCGTCTGTTGACCGGGTCGCTGGGCACTCTGGCCGTGATCACCCAGGTGACCCTCCGGGTGAAGCCCGTGCCGGAAGCATCCGCCTGGATGGCCGTCGACGTGGCCGATCTGACCGCGGCCGAGCGATTGCTGGCCGAACTGGTCGACACGCGTACGCAGCCGGTGGCGATCGAACTACTCTACAATGCCTCGCTACCCGAGTCGCGTGTGGCCGAACCCGCTGTTTCCACCGCCGGACGATTGTTCGTCGGCTTCGAGGGAACCGGCGCCGAGGTCCGCTGGATGACCGAGCAGTTGCACGACGAGTGGAAACGGTCGGGCGCTGCGGCGGGAGACCGGTTCACGGGCGCCGACGCCGAGACCGTGAGCGCCGGTCTGGTCAAGCATTCCTATCGGTCCGCCGGCCAAGAGGCCGACTCGCTGCTGGTGCGAATCGCCACGATGCCCGGCGCCTTGACAGGCGTCATCGGGGCCTTGCTCCAGGTCGATCCGGCCGGTTCGATCCAGGCCCACGCCGGAGACGGCATGGTGCTGTTCCGCACATCAGCAGCGCGCCGCGACGGCATCGCCGCACTCATTGACGGCCGTCTGCGTCCGATCGCCACGGAAGCGGGTGGGTATTTGACGGTCCAATCCGCGCCGGCCGGAGTGGCGCTCAGCCGGGAAACGGTCTGGGGACCGCCCGGTGACACGGCGGCCGTCATGCGCCGAATCAAACAGAAATTCGACCCGAAGAACCTGCTCAACCCGGGCCGATTCGTCTACGAGTAACCAACGACCATGCCCGACTCTCGTCCAGATCAACCGAACGAATCGACCGAGCGTAACCCGGGCGCTGCGATCGATGCGGCGCTGTTTCAACAATGCGTCCACTGCGGGCTATGCACCTCGGCCTGTCCGACCTATACCGAACTGGGCGATGAGAACGACGGGCCGCGAGGCCGCATCTACTTGATGCAGTTGGTCAGCGAGGGACGCTTGGAGTTGACGCCCACGGTCCGCCGCCATATTGATCTCTGTCTCGACTGCCGCTCCTGCGAGACGGCGTGTCCCTCGGGTGTGAAGTACGGCCGGCTGGTCGAACCGTTTCGCCTGGCGGTCGAGCAATCCGACGACGGGTGGCTCAAACGGCTCGATTGGTTTCGCCAAGTGTTTCTTCTTCGCGTGTTCCCCTATCGGAAGCGATTGCGGACGGCGCTGGCTCCGGTGCGGTTTGCCCAGCGGATGGGGATCTTCGGCACGGCCGAACGGCTCGGCCTGTTGCGGCTGATTCCCGGCCGGATCGGACAAATGATCGGTCTGCTGCCGCCACCGGTAAAGTCGGGCCCCCGTTTACCGGAGTTTCTGCCCGCGGTCGGTCGCCGCCGCGCCCGGGTGGCGATGTTTTTGGGCTGCGTGGCCGACGTGCTCTTTCGGCACACGCATTGGGCCACGGCCCGTGTCTTGCAGCAGAACGGCTGCGACGTGGTCGTGCCCGGCGGACAAGGATGCTGCGGGGCGATCCACTTTCACTGTGGCGACGGCGACGGTGCGCGGCGGATGGCCGACGTCAATCTGGCCGCGTTCGACCTCGACGACGTCGACGCGATCGTGGTCAACCATGCCGGTTGCGGGGCGATGATGAAGGAATACGGCCTGCATTGGAACGACGCGCAACAGGCCGCCCGGGAGCGATTTGCCGCGAAGGTAAAAGACATCCACCAGCTTCTCGACGAACTGGGACCGGTGCCGCCCAGCGGCCGTATCGAAGCCGTGGCCGCCTATCACGATGCGTGTCATCTGACCCATGCGCAGAAAGTGCGCGAGGCGCCGCGGCGGTTGCTCTCGATGATACCGGGGCTCGAATTGCGAGATTTACCCGAGAGCGAGATCTGCTGCGGTTCGGCCGGCACCTACAACCTCGACCAGCCGGCCATGGCCGATCGGTTGGCCCGGCGCAAGGTCGAGAACATCCGCCGATCCGGCGCCCAAATGGTGTTGGCCGCCAACGCCGGGTGCCTGCTACAGATCGGCCGCGCGGTTCGCCGTCATTTGCCCGGCGTAACCGTCATGCATCCGATCGATCTGCTGGATCTCAGCTATCGAAACGAGCAACCGGGGTAAGGCGATTATTTGGCTCACGCCACGGCGCGCTGGGCAAACGTCTCGATCTCCAACGCCGCGAACTGGTCGATCAGCGTGCGCGCGCCGTGCGGACGGCGCAACGGCTCTTTGGCCAGCATCCGCCGGACCAGGCGAACGAGCCGATGGGGAGCGCCGGGGACGAGCGGGCCAAGGTCGGGTGGGGCGGCGCGCAAGTGTTGGACCGCCAACTCGGCGGCGTCGGAACCCTCAAACGGCAAGCGGCCCGAGAGCATTTCAAAAAGAACAACCCCCAGACTGTAGACATCGCTGCTCGCTTCGCTGCGCAGTGTCGAAGTGATCATCTCCGGCGCGACGTAACCACACGTTCCCACCACGCATCGGTTTACCACCGACTCGCTCTCCGAGGGGCGCCGGGCGAAGCCCAAGTCCAGCAGCGTTGCGTGCATCGTCGACGAAAGATGGATGTTGCTCGGCTTGACGTCGGCGTGGATCCAGCCGGCCAAGTGAAGCGCATCAAGGGCCTCGGCGATCTGTCGGGCGATCCACAGCGCGGCCGGTATCTCGGGACGCCAGCCCGCGGCCAAGCGGGCAGCGAGCGTTTGGCCTTCGAGCCACGGCATAACCAGATAGCGGGGCGATCGTCGTACGCAGGAGGCCAGCACGGAAACCAGATGGCGGTGCGAAACCGTACGGCCGACCAGCGCTTCGCGGCGAAAACACTCGACCGCTCGCGGATCGTCCTGCCACCGGTCCTCGAGCACCTTCAGCGCGTAGGTTGCCCCCGCCGGAGCGGGCCCAAGCGGCCGGCCACGGTAGATTCGGGCCAGTGGTCCCCGACTGGCAAGCGAAACGGCCTCCCACCGATCCAGACGGCAGGGCAGTTCTGTTTCTTGGCCAACGGGCGCAACGCAATCGTTGCCGGGCGTTGGCGGCCTTTGGCTTTGGGTCATCGACGGTTCGCGGGACTGGAACGTGATGGACGAGGGTCTCCAGACAATGGATCGGCCACCAGGGGCGGCCAAGTTGAGCCAAGACGCCGAGGGCGGGAAAAGGGGACAGGTCCAATTTGTGCGAAGCACCCTCCGGGCCGTTCC
>JABMRP010001405.1 GCA_013202535.1 Planctomycetota bacterium | reverse complement strand
GTACGACACGGTCACGGAGTCGTGGACCAAGACCGCCGCATCGGACGGTGGGGAAATCCTTCGACTGTGGACCATCGGCAATACGGGCGCCGTCCCGGAAAACGCGATCTACGATGTGAAACTGGCGATTGCCTACAGCTATTTGGAGCGAAGCGGGTTTGACGAGGGCGACGAGACTCCCGACACTGACCTCTTCTTTTCGCTTGCGGGTTCGACGACCGAGGACTACGGAGGATTTACGGACCCAGCCGAGCCGCCTGTGAGCAACATGACGACCGGCGCCTGGGGCGATTTGGGGGTTGACCGTGATGTGGACGTACCCGGCTTCTTCGGCTTTGGACTAGAAGGAACCGTTCCCGAGTTGGGCGATGGAAGCTCACTGCCTTCCCACGACGAATACGGTCCCGGGGTCGTCTGGCAGGAGTTCTTGTTGGGGGACCTCACGCTCACCGATTCTCTCATCGCCGACTTCAACGGCGATTTGGAGATTCCCGTGCCGACCGACAAGATGGGCCAGATCAACGTTTATGAAATCCAGGTTTTCCGGGCGGAATGGGCAGACGATGGCGCGGTGACGTTTTCGGACCAGAGCCTGCACGGAGTGGAGTTGCACTTCGATCTCTACAACCACGTGATGGGGAAGAACAAGGCCAAGATCGTCTTCGCCCCCTTCTCGCACGATGCGGACGGCACGGTCACGTACGTTCCCGCGCCGTCGGCGCTGGTCGGCCTGTTGAGCATGGGCGTGGTCGGTCTGGCCGGTGCCCTCTGGCGGCGGCGACGCAAGAAGGCGTAGTTTCCGGCGACCTCCTCACCGTCCGTTCCGGCCAATGGTTGGTCGGTCGCCCGTAAGGCCGTTACTGCGCCTCGACAGCCGCTTCATACACCAGCGGTTTCACCTTGTTTTCGATGGTGGAATTGAAGGGCATGTATTGCTGCAACGCCACCACGAACATGTCGTGTTTCGGTGAGATCCAGAAATGGGTACTGGCCGCGCCGCCCCATCCGTATTCACCCACCACGGCCGCCGGATCCCACGGACTCTTCCGCACGACCACGGAGAAACCCAGGCCGAACAAGATCAGCACGTAACATCATCGGGTGGTCCTCCTGGTTCGCTTGACGATCATCGGTGAGACGTTCACGCCCACATTATAATCGGACGCGGTCAACCGATGCCAGCCCGAGAATCATACATCGCTGTCCCGCTCGCATTCCGCTTGCATAAGAAACGACCGGCAATGCATCAGGAGGCTGAACTGGGCCAGCACACTCCATAGCAGCAGGCATGTTAAACCGGCGGCTCCCAGGGTCAACCAGATGGGGATCCAGATTCTGGCAACGGTCAAGTCCGTGCCGATTCGGTCAACGTGGGCTTCAAACTCGGCAAGCCCTTCGCGCGTCTCTTGGAGCCGCTGATCGATTTCGGGGAGCTTGTCGATCAGCGAGGCAACGGCTTTTCGCTCTTGATCGGGATGGTTTTCTCGGGCGTCGGCCAGCGAACTCTCGATCACCTTGGCCAACTGCGGAAGATCGTTGGAAAGCCGCTCCAGCCGGGCGAACTTGGGGTCCTGTCCCGTGAAGCTAACAAACGTCGTGGCGTTGACCGCCTGCAATGTGTTGGCGATCATTGCCCGTGTCTGATGGATCGAATCCACCGTCGCCTTTGCCCGGTCAACTTCCGAGAGGATCTCCTTTTGTAAGGTATCCGAAACGGCGACCAGATCCGCGTCTTGCGGCGGGGAATTGCCCGTCGATGCATCCACGCCCTGCTGAATATCGGCCACTCGCTGATCGGCATACTCCAACCCCCGGCCGACGACCGTGGTTCCGACCGTGATACGAGCCGTGGCGTCTTCGGCTTGCGACAACACATTGAGGATCCGTTCCGTCAGCGGTTTCCTGAGAAGCCAACTGCCGACGATACCCCCGATGCTTGAGACGATTCCCAGACCGCAAAGAAAGATGGCCGCGACCAGCGCGACACGATTAACTCGCTTCATCGGTGAATCTCCATTTCGCCAAATTCACTCGCCCCGCAGCGCGGCTGCCTCTTCGGCAAACGCCACGACGTTCGACCACGGGGTCTCCGGCTGGATCACGTTGGAGGGCATCAGCAGACAGCGACGATCGGACCCGGCGACGGCGGCCAGGCGACGGACCGCTTGACGCACCTCTTCGGCCGAGCCGAAGGGAAAAACCTTCTGCGAGGAAACGGTTGCCGCCAGCAGAATATCGCGGCCGAATTCGCGATGGACCTCCTCAAACGCCATGCACTCCGGCTGCACCGGATGGAGGATGTCGAAGCCGCATTCGATCACGTCGGGCACGATCGCGTCGATCTTACCGCAACTGTGCAGGAAGAATTTTACGTGGGGGAATGCGCTGCGGACGGTCGCGAGGACTTCCGTCCAGACCGGTTTGACGAACCGCCGCCACAACGCCGGCGAGATCTGCATGCCCCGCTGACTGCCCGCGTCGTCGTACATCGCCAGCACGTCGATTCCCGCACGGGCGGTAGCCAGCGACAGGCGTGTCGTGTGGGCGGCCGTTTTGTGCAAAATTGCCTCGGCCAGCGGCGGGTTGTCGACCAGATCGACCATGAACTCTTCCATGCCCCGCAGCCACCACGCCCATTCATACACGCTCCCCCCATAGCCGAAGACTGGATAGCCGGCCGCGTGATAGCGCTCGATGGGGGCCGTGTCGACGCTCGTATCGACCAGCGGCGGTGGTAGCTTCTCGACGTCGCGCGGCGAGTTGGCCCGGGCCAGCGGCGGCAACATGCGATCGACCGTGCCTTCGGTGTCGGCGGCCACGTGGCCGACACCCCACTCGTCGAATGTGGTTCCCGGCTCCACCGATTCGTGCAATGCACTCGGTTCGTCACCGCCGAATCGTACGGGCAACGAGAAACATCGCACGTCGGAGCCGAAGTACTCGGCCGCGGAGTCGGCGCCGGTGAGCCGCTTAAAGGTTCGTTGCACGGGCTCGCTGAAGCCGGGTTGCGAGCCGACGTCCAGCGTGAAGGGAATCCACTGTCCCGGGCCGCCTTCTGTCAGCCGCCGAAGATTGTCAAGGGAGGTTGTGTTCATGGGCGACGGGTCAGAATCCTTCTTGTTCGGTGCGTGAGATGATCTCGTCCTGGAGTTCGCGCCCGACGTCGGCGAAATAGTCGCTGTAGCCGGCCACGCGGACGATCAGGTTGCGATACTCCTCGGGATTCTCCTGGGCGCGGCGGAGCGTTTCCGCCTCCATCACGTTGAACTGAATGTGGTGTCCGTCCAGCTTGAAGTAGGAGCGAATCAGATCCCCAAGGCGGTCGAGGCCCGGACCGTCGAGTGTCTGGGGGGTAAATTTCATGTTCAACAGCGTTCCCCCGGTCCGCGCGTGGTCGATCTTGGCCGCCGATTGGACCACCGCCGTGGGACCATGCACATCGGCGCCCTGGCACGGAGAAATACCCTCGGAGAGCGCCACTCCCGCCTTGCGGCCGTTGGGCGTCGCGCCGACAACCTGACCGAAATAGATATGAACGGTGGTCGGCAGCAGATTGACCCGGTACTTGCCCCCCTTGGTGTTGCGGCGACCGTTGAGCACGCGGTAATAAGCGGCGAACACCTCGGCCACGATCGCGTCGGCATACTCGTCGTCGTTGCCGTACTTGGGCGTGCGATTGGCCAGCACCAGGGCCAACTCTTCCTGGCCGGCAAAGTCGGCCGCCAGAGCGTCGAGCACCTGGCGCATCGAGTAGGTGCGCCGATCGAACACGTGTCGCTTGACCGCGGCCAGCGAATCGGCCAGCGTTCCCAGCCCGACGCCCTGGATGTACGTCGGATTGTATCGTGCCCCGCCGGCGTGATAATCGGTGGCCCGGGCGATGCAATCGTCCATCAGCAGCGACATGTAGGGGGCGGGCATGAGATTGGCGAAAATGCGTTCGATCACGTTGTTGCCGGCGATCTTCAGATCGACGAAATACTGAAGCTGCCGCACGAACGCCTCGAACAATTGCTCGTACGACTCAAACTCGCACGGATCGCCCGTCCGCGGGCCCACCTGCCGACCGGTTCGAGGGTCGACGCCGTTGTGGTAGGTCAACTCCAGGATCTTGGGCCAGTTGCAGTAACCCGTCAGCGTGCAGCTTTCCTTACCGAACGCGCTCACGGTGACACACCCGCTGGGGCCCCCGCAACGCGCATCGGCCAGCGTCTTGCCGTCTTGCAGCATCTCCTGAATGATGACGTCGGTATTGAAGACCGACGGTTGACCCAAGCCCGTGCGAATGACCCGGCAGGCACGTTTCAAGAATCGTTCGGGGTTCCGCTTGCTCAATTGGATGCACGCGCTGGGTTGCACCAGTTGCATCGCCTCCACCACGTCGAGCATCAGGTAGGAGACTTCGTTCACGGCGTCGCTGCCGTCGGGTTTTACGCCCCCGAGGTTGATCAGCGCGAAGTCGGTGTACGTGCCGCTTTGCTCTTCGGTCACGCCCACCTTCGGCGGCGCCGGCTGATTGTTGAATTTGACCCAGAAGCATTGCAGCAGTTCCTCGGCTGCCTCGCGGGTCAGCGTGCCCTCGGCCAGATCTTTGGTGTAGAAGGGATGGAGGTGCTGGTCCAGTCGGCCCGGGTTGAACGAGTCCCAGGTGTTGAGTTCGGTGATCACGCCCAGATGGACAAACCAGTAGCTCTGCAACGCCTCGTAAAACGTACGCGGCGCGTGGGCCGGCACGTGCTCGCACGCCTCGGCAATGGTCAGCAACTCGCGTTTTCGCTGGCGGTCGGTCTCTTCCTCGGCCAATTCCCGCGCTCGGGCCGCGTGACGCCGTGCGTTGGCGATGATCGCGTCGGCGCAGATATCCATCGCCCGAAGCTCTTCCCGCTTCTCGTACGCCCGGGGGTCGTTCAAGAAGTCGAGTTGCTCGCGCACCGCGGCGATTTTCTCCTTGAAATCGAGAAACCCCCGGCTGTAGATCTTGTCGTCGAGAATTGCGTGGCCGGGTGCCCGCTGCTCCATGAATTCGGTAATCACGCCCGCGTCGAACGCCGCCTGCCACGCCTCGCTCATCCCCTCGAACACCCGATCGCGGATCGTATTGCCCGACCAGTAGGGAATGATCTCGTCGGCGTACGTCCGCGAGACCTCGTCGCTGACGGCAAAGGGAGTTCGCTCGCGGCGGTCGAGAATCTCCAGGTCGTCGAGGCTGTGGCAGCAGAGTTCCGGATACGTGGGCGTTGCCTTGGGAGCCGGCCCCCGCTCGCCGACGATCAACTCGCCCGGGCCCACGTAGACCGTTTTGTGTTCCATCAAGTATTGGAACAAAAGCGCCCGGGCCACCGGGACCGAGACCTTCCGCGGCGCGCCGCTCTGATAAAACGCGGTGACCAACTCGGCCCGCTCCGTGGACAGGTAGGGGCGCGTGTCGACGCTCTGCTGCCGCAATCGTTCAACTCGACCGTTCATGGTTCATCCGCCTATGGTCACGGTAAGCCCGAAAGCTCGGAGCCCTTCGGCAATCATCTGCATTTGCTGCTGGCCGGCTCGCCGAAACTCGGGCAAACCGCCCCCCTGCACCAGCCGGGAAATCTTCGCGGGAGTCGCTTCATTGTAGGGGAGTACGTCGACCTGGCACACACCGGGCAGTTGCGCCACAAAACGGCCCGTCGCCGCCAGATTTCGCGGGTCGTCGTTGGCCCCCGGAATGATGGGAATCCGCATAATCATCGCACCGCCGCGCTGGGCCAACCGGCCGATGTTCTCCAGAATCTGTTCGTTGGAGACGCCGGTCAGCCGCCGGTGTGCCTCCGGGTCCATGTGTTTCAGGTCGCACAGATACAAGTCTACGCAATCGTCGATCGATTCCAAGATACTCCACTCGGCATGGCAGGTGGTGTCGACCGTGGTGTGGATTTCCCTCGCCTTGCACTCCCAGAGC
>JABMRP010001404.1 GCA_013202535.1 Planctomycetota bacterium | reverse complement strand
GGATAGATCAGGCCGCCCCCAGAGACCTTCAACCGGCTGTAGGCGGGCCACTGCCCGCGATTCCGTGTATCCTCGAAGGCAACGCGATGCGAGCCGGCCGACTTGATCGCCGCGATATCCCAACCACCGCCGCTGAGCACTTCCTCGATTGGCCGGTCCGAATAGTTGCTTTCGATGATGACGATGCGTCGCGCGCCGGCGTCGGCCACCGCAGCGGCCAGGGCGGCCACCATGTTGGGGTGGACGTGGTACGTGCGATAGGCGGGGAGCCCGCCCAACGTCATGCGCGGCCCCCCGGTGAGGTTCAACTTGATCGACACCGTCTTTCCCTGGACCAACTTCCCGATCCCGCCGATCTGGCCCAAAATCGTGTCGACTTTGGCTCGCAGGAGCTTCGGCTCATAGGACGCGCATCGCGCGACGGCCACCGGCAAGCTGGGGGCGTCTGCCGATCGATCGGGTATCTCGCGGGGAGCCCGCGTTTGGGCCAGCGCGGACAGTCCGCCGCCGGCCAACAATCCGGCCGCCGGCAGATGGCGCGTCAAGAATGTGCGGCGCGAGACCTTGCACGACATGATCCGATTCTCCCTCTTCAGCCTTCCGGTTCCAACAAAGAAAACTCGCTGGCGGAATCGAAGACGCGCCGCGCGCGGGTGCCGGTGATTTCGTAAAGGATGACTTCGCCAACCAGCCAGGCCGACACGCCGGGACGCAGGCACCCGGTGAGCGTATTGCCCGATCGCCCCAGCGCGGCGTGGATATGAAGGGCCGGTTTTCCGTCTGCTCCCGGGGCCAACACGCCGACTCCGACCACTTCGTGGGCACCGTCGACGGGCAGGAGCATGGGGTCGGGGGGCATGGCGTCGGAATGCCTCGGCCCGACGACCACCTCGCCGCCGCCGATTCCACCGACCAGGATCACCTGTCCGACCGACACGCCGTTGTCCAGCGCGAACTGTTCGATACAGCCGGGCAGTTCGTCGCCGTCTTCCAGCCGGATAACAAAAACTCGGCCGATTTGTCCTTGAGTTGCTTTCACCAAAGTATCCTAGGGTCTGATAGCCGGCAAAGAGGAATCGAGCCCCGTTCGGATTTCCTCGGCGACGGTCATGTAGGGAAACTCGATATAGGTTGTCAGGCGGCGTCTATTCTGCTCCACATTGTAGTCGCCCCCTTGCTGGATTTCGAGATCGAAGGCGGCAATCTTCGTCGTGACCTCGGTGCGCCCGTCCTGATACACCTTGCCGGCCGCCGCGGGATGCTTTGCCACCGTCTCGTCGAGGCCGGCCGCCACGTCGTCCGCCACGTCGCCGACTTCTTTTCCTATGACCGCCGCGTACTGGCGAAGTATTCCCGCGCTGGTGAACAGCCGCTTCGCCGAGGGGGGGTAGACTTCACCCGGTCTGGCCGGCTTGACGACCGTCGAAAACAGCTCCGTCATCTCCTCCAACCCCTCGTCGAACTGTTTCCCGTTGAAATGCCGCCAGACCAGTAGTTCGCGGGGCAAGACCGCACGGGGTGCGGCGTTCTTCACCCCTTCCAGGAGCGTGCCGGCCTCGGTCAGCTTACGCGCTTTCAGTAGCAGCAGCGCCCAGACAAGGTCCGCGTCCGGCTCGCCGGCGGCCAATCCCCGGGCCGTAACATATTGCCCGCGAAGCGAGTCGACGGCCAGGCGAGCGTCGTGGATATGGAGCAGCAAGTCGCCGATCGCCTTTCGAGCTTCGGCGCCCAGCCGCGGCGGCGTGGCGTCGGGATAGAACACCTCGGGGGTTGCCTTGCTTCCGATGGTTTCGGCGGTTGCCGCCATCTGGCGTGCGAGAAACGTTTCCAGTTCGCTCGGGTCGATTCGCAGGTTGGTGTTCTGGTCGGCTTCTCCGGCATAGGCGCGGGCGAGATAATAGCCGAACAGTCCGTGTTCCTCTTGCGCCAAGTGGACGCCGCGCTGGCCGGCGGAGCAACTGGCCACGGCGGCGACCGTGCGCAGATACGTGCGTCCCGAGGCGCGGTCCAACGAGTGGAGCATCTCGGCGGTCGAAGGCTGGCGGGCAGCCAGATCCTCACCGGCATCGGCGCGGCAGCAGTCAAGCAGCAGCAGCTTCTCTCCGGCCTGGCACTCCTCCATCTTGTCGACCAAATCCTTCAAGAGAACTCCCGACGCGGCGATCCGGTCGAGCGTGAAATCGCTGGGAGCCAGGTAAACCCGGCCTTCTTCGTCCGTGTAGGCGTGCCCGGCGAAGAATACCAGCAGCGAATCCTTCTCGCCCAGCGAGCTGACCGCTTCGTCGAGTGTCCGCTCGATGACGATCCGCCCGGGATCGGACAACAACTGGGCATGTTCGTCGGCCACCTGATAGCGGCGCACCAGCGCGTCGCGCAACAGTTGGGCATCGGCCGTTGTTGCCCCCGGCGAAGCGAGGGTGACGTCGTCGTAGTTTCCCACCGCGATCAGGATTGCCCGTTTTGTCAGGTCCGGAGGTCGAACGGCGGCGATCGACAGGGCCTTGGGGCGGTCGGTGCCGACGTCGAGCGAGCTATGTTCGATCCGCACCTCGTCCCCGGGTCGCAGTTGGGCCAGTTCGGCCGGTTCGGAGGCCAGCGTGATCGTCTCGCACAGATCATCGACGTCGATGTTGATTGCCCGCTGCTCTCCGTCGGGTATGACGACCAGCAATTGCGCGCCGCGGGGCACCGTCACAACTTTCCCGCTGAGCGTCAGCATGCGCCGGGCGTCGATCCGCACGATTTCCACGTCGCGCTTGACCGAAACTCTGTCTCCCGGCTGCAAGTCGGTCCATTTCACCAGACTGCCGTTGAGCATGACCTCGCAATCGGGAGCCAGCGGGCGGGTCTCGATTGCCGGATTTTCCGCATCACCGAGAGCCAGCGAGATGGCTCCCCCGCCGGCGTCGACGTCGTGGGTGAGGGCGTAAATGGTCCCCTCGACGGAAACCACGCGCAGGGCGTGAATCTCCAACGCCCGGCGGCGCCCTTCCTGCTCCACGTGGGCAACGGTTACCCGATCGTCCTCTTGCAGATCGGCCAGCGTCAGCGGTCGCGAGTCGATCGAATCGCTGTCGTTGAGCGTGATCTTCGCCTTGTGTCCGACGGTCACCGTGTGGCTTACAGGGTCGCCGTCGACGATCGTCGTGAACTCCATGCGCCCGGCCGGAGCCTTGACGACGTCGATCACTCCGGTGTTCTTCTGGGGGCGGTTGGCGCGGATTTCCATCAATCGCCGACCGGCGTCGTCGAAGAAGTACCGGATGGTAACGAAGTCTCCCGATTTCAAGTTGCGCGGGAGTTGCTGCTTGTCGTTAACGTACACGGAATGTTGGGAAAGGATGTCGAGTTCTTCCGGCTTGTCGTTTTCGGCCAGACGTACGATGATCTTTCGCTCGTCCAGCAGCACTTCCGCGACCACCCCTTCGATCGGCACGGGCTCCGGGGGTGTTTCGACGACCGGTTCCTTGCCCGGGAGCAAAAAGATCGCCAGCAGCAGGCAACAGACCAACGCGATGCCCCCTCCGATCAGAAGCCGCCGGCGCCGGCCGGCCTTTTCATCGATTTTCTCCTCGTCATGCTCGGCTTGCTCCGGCGGCCGCAACTCGATGGGCGTGGTGGTCAGGTCGTTGATGACTTCCTGGGCCGATTGGTATCGCTGCCGCTGATCCTTGCGGACCATTTTTCCGATCACCAGCGCCAGGTCGTCGGGCACGCCTTCGAGGACCTCGGGGATGGCGGGCAGCTTCCGGTCGACGGTTGCGTGCCACATCATCCAGGCGATCTGGGTATCGCGTCCGTAGCTGTACAGCCCGGGAAAGAGCGACTCGAATTGGGGCCCACACATCAGTTCG
>JABMRP010001403.1 GCA_013202535.1 Planctomycetota bacterium | reverse complement strand
TTTTCCTTGCCCTTTTCCTTGCCCTCTGCCTTGCCCTGTTCCTTGCCCTTTTCCTTGCCCTTTTCCTTGTCTTTCCTTGTCTTTCCTTGTCCTTTCCTTGTTCTGACCCCTTTTCCTTGTTTTCCTTGCCAACAGTTCCTCCGCGAGCTCCGCGCCTCCGCGTGATCCCTTCTTCCGTCCCGTTTCGTCCTCGCTCCAAGTCGCCCTCCCGTCCTCTTACTTCTCCCCCAGATGCCGATCGGCGAAGTCGAGGTAGCGCCCCCAGTCGTAGTCGGTGACGTCGTGGCGGCCCTTGCGGATGTGATAGCCGATGGTGCCGGTGACCGGTTGCTCGACCGGGGGCATTTTGTCGGCTAACATGCCTTCGGTGCCTAGCAGACGATAGACCCCGTGGGCGCCATGGGCCGAGAGGAACTCGCCGCGGGGGTCGGCCCAGGGGTCTCCCTCGGCACTGGCGACGTAGACGGGGCGCGGGGCCATCAGGGCGATGAGCATGTGCTGATCCACCGGGCAGTCGCCCTCGCGGTTGTTGTACTTCTTGAAGTTGTCGCAGAACCAATGCGGAAACGACGTGTTGATCCGGGCGACCGTTTCGCCGAACGCGCGCCGGCTCAAGGCCGCGCCGCCGCAGCCGGAGTCGTTGGAGATGACCAGCGCAAACCGCTCATCCCGGGCGCCGGCCCAGAGCGAGGTCTTTCCCAATCGCGAATGCCCCAACACGGCCACGCGGCGGTGATCCACGGCGTCGTCGGTCTCGAAGTAGTCTAACGCCCGGGCGAGTCCCCAGGCCCAAGCGCCGATCGAACCCCATTGGCCGGGCTCCGGTTTGGTTTGTCCTTCGCGGTAGAACAGCGGATGGACACCGTTTTGGAATCCGTCGTGAAAGTCGGGGTCGATGTCGCCGTAGTAGATCGTGGCCAGACCGTAGCCCCGTTTGACGATCATTTCGACCGGCCATCGAGAAGCCGCCACGCCGCGCGATTTCTCGGTCGCCCGATGGTTATCGACGCCCGCCTTGTCGCGCATCCACGACCGCGAGAGCGTAATCGCCGGATCGGTGTGGATCGAATGGTTGCCCTGGAAGTTCAACCCCACGAACAGCGGCACGGGCTTCTTCGCGTCTTTGGGCAGATAGATGAGGATATCCATGCTCGGTCCGTCGGGGTCGGCGGAGAACCGCACGGTCACTTCCTTGCGCGTGGCCAGTCCGTCCAGCGCGTCGGCGGCGGCCGAGCGGGTGTGAAAGCTCATCTCGGCCGGCTTGCCCGGTGCCTTGCCGTAGACGTACTCCTGGAACAACCGCAGAATCTCCGGCCGGCGCTGCTGACGCCACGCGTCGGCATCGGTCACCGGTTGCCCGTCGGAAGCGACCAGCGGATCGGGCAGCGTGTACTGGGGCACTTTGCTCTCGTCGTAGTTGGACTGAGCCCGAGCATCGGCGGCGGGCAGCATCGCGACGGCAACAATCAGGACGGTCCACAGCGGCAGGCGGCGCATGGCGGTTGTCTCCCAACGTAGAGGGTACAGGAAAGGGCTTCGGCGAACGCGGTCGACGGCCTCGGAGGGCCATCGTACGGGGTCGACTCGGCAACGCCGCCGAGTTGGCATACCCGTATGCTAATCCACCGTGCCGGGCCGTGCAATCTTCCGGTGAGCCGCAATGCCTTCGAGACGTGTCGGCACGCTGGATCCGCGGCAGAAAGATCCCGTGGAACGGCAAAGAAAAGCTATACTTGCAAGGGCTTCCGCCGCCCCATGTGGGTGCCGGGGAACCGATCGCCGGGGCAACGCCCGGGGTGGGGTTTCCGACGGCCAAATGGTCCATAGACCGGAGGTACGCTGCGATGAGCGATCAGAATGCGGATTCCTGCCCGAGGTGTCGCGGCCCGATCACCCGACTCGACAATTTCTGTCCCTACTGCCACAGCCAGTTGCGCCACGTTTCCGGGGTGGCACGCGTGCTGGGGATGATCGTCGGGTTCTCGCTGGCCGCGTTGATTCTGTATGCGGTGACGACGGGGAAGAAGGGCTCCGAGCTGTTCGAGTCGGTGTGCGCGATGCTGGGGAATTGACCGCCGCCCCTACTCCTCTCGCGTACGGGAGCGAGGAGATCTCTCGCGGCGCCTGCCAGCGTTCTACTCCGGCTGGCGGCAATCGTAGACGGTGCGCTCGTAGTCCAGTTCGGTGGCCCAGCGGGCGCGCTGGTAGAGGGCCCGGTTGCGGGAGAAGTAAACGCCCAGTATCCGCGAATGTCCCAGGGAGACGTGGACCACGACCAGAGCCCAACTCTTGCGCACGACGATCACTCCGGCGTGGCCTGTGCCGCGCAGCGAGCGGACGATCTTGTGATGGGCGACGGCCTCCTCGCCGCCGAGCAGCCGGAGTTTGAAGCGACGCCAGTGTTGTGCCCGGGGGCGACTGCAACGCGGCACTCTATCCATGGTAATCAGTCGCGGCCCCGGTCGCAATGATTTGTCTCGCCCGGCGACCTGCGCCGGGGAGACGGCCGGTCCGGGTCTCCCCCGGCGGCTTGCTTCCGGCCGCTATTCTCTATACACTGCGGTCTCCACGTGCGCCATCGGCTCTTGACGTCCACGAACCTTCTCTCGATAGGATCCGCGGCCATGATCGATCCTCTTCTGATTCTGGCAATCGGCATCGTTACCGTGATCGGCATGATTATCGTGCTGCGGGTCAACGCGTTCGTGGCGTTGGTGACCGCGGCGATCGTGGTCAGCCTATTGGCCCCGGGGGCCACCGGCGACAAGATCAGCCGCGTGGCCGAGGCGTTCGGCGGCGCGGCGGCCAAGATCGGGATCGTCATCGCCATGGCCGCGGTGATCGGCAAATGCTTGATGGACTCCGGGGCGGCCGACCGGATCGTGCGGTCGTTTCTGAACCGGTTGGGCGAGAAACGGGCCGCCACCGCGCTGATGGGTAGCGGGTTCGTGCTGGCCGTACCCGTCTTTTTCGACACGGTCTTCTACCTGCTGGTACCCCTGGCCCGAAGCCTCTGGCGGCGAACGCACAAGAACTACATGCTCTACATCCTGGCCATCGGCTGCGGTGGGGCAATCACCCATTCGCTCGTGCCGCCCACGCCCGGGCCGCTGGTGATGGCCGTCACCCTGGACATCGACCTCGGGTGGATGATCATGATCGGCACGCTGGTCGCCTTGCCCACGGCCCTGGTCGGGCTGTTGGTCTGCCGGGTAATGAACCGCTGGATGGACATGCCCATGCGGCCGTACACCGCGGAAACGGAATCCGAACCGCTGGACGACGACCAGTTGCCCTCGCTGTGGATTTCGCTCTTGCCCGTGCTGCTGCCGGTGGTGCTGATCTCGGCCAACACGGTGACCAACACGATTGCCGGGCTGGAACATGCCGAGTTGGTTCGCCAGGGCGACGTGCTGGACTGGTCGCGGTTTTCGGCCACGCTGGGTGGCGCCTCGAAGGCCGGCGCCCCCCGAAGTGCCAAGCCGGTGTTGCAGCTTCTTCCCATGGCCGTGCAAGATTCGTTGGCAGAGGCGGCCGACTCCGAGGACTACCCGGCCGAATTACAGCAGCAGGTGCAAAAGGCCACCACCGAGTTGGTCGCATCGCCGGGCCTCTATCACACGCCCGCGCTGGGGGGAGTCGAGCTTTCTAAATCGACTCAGAAGCTGCTCAAACGGGGCAAGGCACGGCTTTCGCAACAAGAGAAGGACGCCGACCCGATAGCCTTGGAGCAGGCCGCCCTGGGAAAACTCTCGCCGGAAGAACTCGTCGAATTCAACTGGCTGCTGCTCGAATCGGCCTTCCCCGCTCAGGTTAAGCAAACACCCCGGCGTTCGGCGGCCCAAGTAACCGCCCTGCTGGGTGACCCGAATTTGGCCCTGCTGCTCTCCGCCGCGATTGCCATGCTCGTCCTGGTGCGTCAGCGGGGGCTTTCGCTGCGCGCGTTGGGGAAGACGACCGAGGGGGCCCTGATGAGCGGCGGCATTATCATTCTCATCACCGCCGGCGGCGGCGCGTTCGGCGCCATGTTGAAAACGGCCCAGGTCGGCGACTCCGTCGAGCAACTCGTCGGCGGAGGCCAGCAGAGCGCCGGCATGATCATGCTGGTGACCGGATTCGCCGTGGCGGCCGTGTTGAAGGTCGCCCAAGGCTCGGGGACCGTCTCCATGATCACCGCCTCGGCGATGATGGCCGCCATGATCGCCTCGCCCGAGACGCTCGGGTATCATCCCGTCTACCTGGCCACGGCCATCGGCAGCGGTTCGATGGTGGGAAGTTGGATGAACGACAGCGGCTTCTGGATCTTCGCCCGAATGAGCGTCCTGACCGAGACCGAGGCGCTGAAGTCGTGGACCATTCTGCTGGTCATCCTGGGGTTCGTGGGATTGGGCGTGACCATGGCGCTGGCCTGGGCGATGCCGTTGGTATGAGGCAATCGTTTAACGCCCAGCCGAAGGCGCCGGCTCTTACGCCGCAGCCGGCGCCTTCGGCTGGGCGTTAAACGAATATCCGACGATACTGGTATCAGATTCACTTCCAGCACCAACAAGCAAGAAGAAACCCATGGCAAACGATAAAGTAACGCGGCGAGATTTTGTTCGCACCGGCGCGGCGGCCAGTTTGGCGGCGACGGTTGTCGCCTCGGCCTCTTCCGCTTCGGACGCGGAAGACGTTGCGGCGAAAGAGGATCAGGAAACCCTGGCCAACGGCATGCCGTACGGCACGATCGGCGACTTGAAGATCAGCCGGCTGATTCTCGGCTCCAACACGCCGGGTGCGCATTCGAGGGACCTGATCTACGTCAGCGCGTTGGGCCGGGCGTACAACACACCCGAGCGCATGCTCGATACGTTCGAACTGGCCGAGTCGCAAGGAATTAACACGCTGCTGCAGGGCAATGCGGGTCTCATCCGACAATACAACACCCAGCGCGGCGGGCACCTGCGGATTATTCAGCCGGTTAGCGTGGCAAAGAACGATGACAAAGCCAGCATCAAGCGCACGCTCACCGGGGCCATGACGAACGATTTGGCGGCCGCGTTTTACATTATGGGCGATCGCGGCGACTACTTGGCGCGTGCCAACAGGATGGACCTCGCCGGTACGGCCATGGAGGTGGCCCGGGAACTGGGGGTTCTGCTGGGGATCGGTGGGCATTCGCTCGAAGTGCCGATTCAATGCGAGCAACTCGGGATCAAGCCCGATTTCTACGTCAAAACGTTCCACGACGATAAGTACTGGTCGGCCACGCCCAAGGAAAACCGTGTACCTTTCTGCTGGTACGACGACGTGGGCGGTAACTCGTATAGCGGCAAGACTCGCGATCATAACCGGTTTCACGACAACATCTGGTGCCTGGATCCCGAGAAGACGATCGAGGTGATGCGCACGGTCGAAGTGCCCTGGATCGCGTTCAAGGTGTTGGCCGCCGGAGCTATTTATCCCCGGCAGGGTTTTGGGTTCGCCCTGCGAGGCGGGGCCGATTTTGTTGCCGTGGGCATGCTCGACTTCCAAATCAGCGAAAACGCCGCCCTGGTCAAGCGCCTCGCGGCCGGCCTGAAGGACAGAGAACGGCCGTGGAGGGCATAGCGAAGCCGAATGTTCGACGAATACGAGTTCTATCGCGGATTGTTGCTGGCCTGGTTTGTCCTGGCCGCCGGGGCCTTTTTCTTGCTCTTGGTCAAGACGGCGCCGTACGGGCGGTTCTTTCGTCCCGGATGGGGGCCCGGTATCGGCTGCCGGTTGGGGTGGATGCTAATCGAATCGCCGGCACTGTTCGTTTTCGCGATGTTGTTTCTGCTGGGCGGTCGCTTCGATCCGGTGTCGATCGCGTTCTGCGCCCTTTGGAGCATCCACTACGGGTACCGGAGCTTCATCTATCCGGCGCGTATACGAAGCCGAAAACGGATGGCCCTGTTCGTGCTGCTCAGCGGCATCGCGTTTAGTTGCACCAACGGCTATCTCCAGGCACGCTACCTGTTCACGATTTCGATGCCCTATTCGGCCGACTGGCTCACCGGTCCTCGGTTTCTCATCGGACTGGTCCTCTTCGCCACGGGATGGGCCATGAATCTCTGGAGCGATAACGCCCTGCGAAAGCTTCGGGCGACCGATAGCCGGGAATACGCCATCCCGCGCGGCGGGCTCTTCGAGTGGGTCTCTTGCCCCAATTATCTCGGCGAGATCATCGAATGGACTGGTTGGGCCCTGCTGACCTGGTCGCTGCCCGGGCTGGCCTTCGCCTTCTGGACCGCGGCCAACCTCGTACCCCGGGCGCTGGCCTACCACAGGTGGTATCGGAAGCACTTCACCGACTATCCGAAGGGACGCAAGGCGATTATTCCAGGGGTGCTGTGAAGGGAATGACCAAGAAACGGTTGGTTCACCGTCGGATGAACCACAGAAGAGGATAGCGCGAAGTGAAGGAGAAGATTGCAAATTGGCCATTGGTTATTGCAAATTGCAAATTATGGAAGTGATGAGTTCGGATGGGTTTGCACGACAGCGCTGCGAGGCCGGCCATTCTTGTTGGAGCGGTCACGACCCCCAATTCGCAACTCCCAATTTACAATTTTCAATAACCAATGGCCAATTTGCAATCTTCCCGCCGTCCGCGTCCGAAAACGCATTGCCCCATGAGCCAATACGGGCGACTTTTTCAACGGACCCCCTACCGGTATCCCATCTCGGCCGACAGAGCCAGTTGGCTCTTGGCAAAGGTGCCGCTGCCCCGGCCGATCTCTTCTCCTTCGGAATCGGTCAGGACCGACTCGGCCAGATAATGATCTCCGCTGGCGCTCAGAAAGCGGCCGCGGCCGAAGAGTTGGCCGCTGGCCGTGGGCCGGGCGAAGTGGATCGTGAACTCGGTCATGACCACCAGAGCGTCGTCGACGTGTGACTGGACGGCCAGCAAGGCCGAATCGTTCAGGGCGGTGAAACAGACCGAACCGTGGACGGTTCCCGCGGCGTGAGAGAACTTCTCCTCGATCGCGATCACGATCTCCGCTTCGCCCTGGGAGATCCGGACGCCCGGGTCGTAGTACTCGCTGCACGGAGCGGCGAGATACAGATGTTCGAGCTTCTCGAAATGGATTTCAAGCTGCTTCTCGTTGTATTGCTCCATGCTGTCCCGGATGTTGCCTCGCAGCCCGTGCGGAGCCACCCGGCCGCAATTGCCGTGACCCTCGGGGTCCGGATCACAGAGCCGAAAACACCAAGCGGACCGATTGCGAGTCAGCGGACAACCCAGGTAAGTATATTCCTTGGGTCCCCGGTTCGTACGTACCGTCTTCTTCTCGGGTGTCATTGCGGATCTACTCTCCCTTGGGCAGCGTGAAGCCGAGGATGAACCAACCGTCATCGCCACGGGTGATTACCCTTCCCGAGGGCCCCAGGTAGCGGCGCACGATCTCGAAGTCGGGAAGCTTGCTGCCGTCGATCTTCTGCTGCCGGGGTTTCCCCTCTTCCTCGGAAGGGAAGATCAGGTTCAGCGCCTGGGCCAGCGTCGTTTCGCTCTCGGGCATTTTGCCCTGGCGGATCATCTCGTAGGTCTGGCGAAAGGTCTCGTCGGTACGCAAGAACGTGCGGGAACAGACCCCCTTAAGTTCCGGCGCGAGACGCTTCAGCGCCGCTTGCACATCCTTATAGTCGGTGGTTTTCTGCAGCGTGGCTCCCTTGTCGAATTCTTTCAGCACCTTGAGCAGATATTCCAGATGCGAAGAGATGAAGAAGTGTCCGTGGGCGACCGTTATGGCCCAATGGGGAAGCGCGACCGCCGGCTTGTCGGGAGCCGGTTTGTCGCCACCGTCCTTCGCGTTCAGCGATTCGACCGAGGGGAGCCCGACGACCGGAGCTTCGGATTCCTCCTCGACATCGACGATCTCCCAAATCTCGTAATCTTCGATCCGCCGCAATATCACGTTATCGTCGTTCTGCAACGTCCGCTTGATTCCCTCGGCCAGCTTCTTCTGCGATGCCTCGTCGCGCGTCGCCACGGCCAGCAGCAATCGCTGGCTGTTGACGGTTACGGGCTGTTCACATTGGGTGACGACGATGACGCGGGGACCGAAATGGCGAACCAGATCATCGCGCAAATCGATTCGCGGTCCGTGGGGATCGTCCTTCAAGCTCTCCAGCAATTGCTCCCAGACATCCTCTCCCTCGTCCTCGTCGAAGAAGATCTCGTCGGCAAACGGTCCCAAGTTGTCAAATGTCTGCAGTGCGTTCCAGTAGAGTGTCGAGTAGGAGGCGATGCCGCGGGGAACCCACGCCGGCGGAGCAAACGGATCGGCATTGTTCCCGGCCGGCGGTTCTTCCAGCCCGATCAGTTTCATCGAGCCGGCCAACGGTCCCGGTGCTTGAAAGGCCACGCGATAGACCACTTCGCATTGGTCGACGTTGAAATCCACGGTGCCGCCGACCCCTTGCAGGGCGTCGAACCCCAGACTCGTGAAGATCGCGACGCGCGACTTGCCTTTGCGGCGAAGCTTCTTCGGCGTCGCGGCGCGGACGGCTTGGAGGTAGCCCAGCGGCTGGATGAACCAGCGAATCTGCGGCGTGTAGGTCGTCGAGTGCCCCACGCACCGGGCCATCACCGCTTGATATTCGGCCGAACTGGCCAGGGTGCCTTCGGTCTCTTCGCCGGTTCGGGCAAGAATGTCGCGTACCACGTCGAGGTTGTCGGTCACTCCCAAGAGGGTATCCTGGAGGAAGTAGTAGACCCGGCGAGGCCGTTCGTCCTCGGGTCGTTCGGGCAGGCGGAATTCGGTGACCGAGATATCGCCGATCTGGTGCAACGAGCGCTTGGCCCCGTTGCGCTCGAAGCTGGCGGCCACTTTCTCCAACAAAGCTTCGGCGGCCGGGACATGATCGGTCACGTCGATCAGCGCGACCATGGCGGCCTCCGGCGGTCGGTCCTCGCCGAGATCGTCGAGATAGACCAAGGCCACGGCCAATTCGCCGCCGACCACGCCTTGCAGGTCCTTGATCGTCAATCCCAGCTTTTCCCGGAGCCCCGACCAGCGCTCTTCGAGTTGCTGTCGCAAGTCCTCGCCGAACGGTTTGAGCGATTCGTCCTCCATGAGCCGGCCGACTCCGGTCTTCTTCCAATGCTCGGCCAGATCCTTCGCGTCGGCCACGGCGGCGAAACCCACCGTCTCGGCCGGCAGGAGCAGTTCGCACCGAGGTGTACCCCATGCCTCGGAGCCACCCAGCGCCGCTCCCACCACTCCAACGCCCAGTACCATCAAGACGCGTATCGACATAATCCGCCGCACGGCCGGTCTCCTTGCAATGAGAACCACGAGCATGAAATGCGAATCGACCTTCGATTATCGACATATTGCTACTGCTGAGTGTATCCGCACATGGCGCTTTACGCCAGTATGCCCTACGCGAGCGGACCGCTGACAACGTGCGGAAGAGATGCAACCAGATGAAAAAGGGGTGCCATGGGCGGCTTGCCCGCCCTTGCCCAGTTTCCCGAAATACAAGGGCGGACAAGCCGCCCATGGCACCCGCGCGAGTCCGTAACCGGCGAGGTCAGCCTCTTCTTCCCAACTTACCCCACGCAATACTCCCGCGCGCCAGGGGTCAACACGGCCGAAGATCTTGTCCCGCAATGGCTTGCGTTGATTCATGGAGAACCGTTTGATCCCCAAACGTTTCCTCCGCCCAATAGACGCAAATCGCCACCGGCGGCATAATAGGTTCCATGAAAGACCTCCGCACCGAAAGTCTCTCGCACGACCCCCTGCACGGGTACATTGCCTTTACCTCTCCCCAGGGCAATGCGCCGGGTGAAGTGGCCGAACGGCAAATCGTCGACCACCCTTGGGTGCAACGGCTGCGGCAGATCCATCAGTTGCAGACCGCCTGGTGGGTGTTTCCCTCGGCCGAGCACACCCGATTCCAGCATGTGCTCGGGGCGATGCACTTGGCCAGCCGGGCAATCGACGCGCTGTACGCCAGTCTGGCCGAAGTGTGTCCGACGGTCCCCAGCTTCGGATACGTCGAATCGCTGACGCGGCTGGCGGCCTTGTTGCACGACGTGGGGCACGGTCCGTTTGGGCATTTCTTCGACGCCCATTTCTTGGCCGACTACGGCTTGACGCACGAGACCCTGGGCAGCGAGATCATCCGCCGCGAGTTGGGCGACTTGATCCGCGGCGTACGACGCACCCCCCGCCACCGGTTGAACGACGGCGAAACGCTCGATCCCGAGCAGATCGCCTACCTCATCACCCGCCCGGGCGGTTTCTCCGACGAAGACCATCCCCGATGGTTGCGCCTGCTGCGAAGTCTCTTCAGCGGACTGTACACGGTCGACAACATGGACTTCGTGCTTCGCGACGCCTACATGTCCGGCTACAGCGCCCGGGCGTTCGACCTCGACCGATTGTTGCACTACAGCCGGTTCACCTCCGAGGGGTTGACGATCCACGAGCGGGGGCTCTCGGCCTTGACCCGGTTCATCGCCGTTCGGGCGGAGTTGTTTCGCTCGATTTACTTTCATCGCACGGTTCGGGCGATCGATCTGTCGCTGCAAGAATTGTTCGCCGAGAGCAAACCGCACCTGTTTCCCGGCAATCCGCTGGACCATCTGGACGAGTATCAACGGCTGACCGAGTGGTCGCTGTTGGTTGAGGTGGCCGCATGGAGCCGCGACGACGATCCGCAGCGTCGCGCGTTGGGCGACCTTTGGCAGCGGCTACTGCGACGCGAGGTGCGATGGAAAATGGCCTGCGAGCGGACGATCGTATTCGGCCCCGGCCGTTCGGAGATGGCCAGCATCTTCAGCAGCGAACAGATTTTCGGCGCGGCCTTGCGCGAGCAGCTTCCCGCGGAGCTTCGCGATCTGCCGCTGCGGTTTGATCCGGCGCGACACGTGTACCGTCCCGGGGCCCACACACCGGCGGCGGGGCAGAATTTCCTCTACGACGCGGCCACCGAGACGATTCGCCCGTTGGACGACCGCGAACTGTTTCGCCGGATACCCATGAGTTACCGCATCTGCCGAATCTACGCCGAAGACGCGCACCACAACGCCGCGCTGGCGGCTGCCATGGACCGGCTGATCGGCAGCAGCGGGATCGACGACCCGACCAACATGTGACCCGCCGATGTCCAAGAGCCAACTTTACCAGACTCTCGCAGCGCAACTGACCGAACTGCTGGCCGGCGAAGACGATCTCGTGGCCAACGCGGCCAATACGTCGGCGCTGCTCTTCGGTGCGTTGGACGAGTTGAATTGGGCCGGGTTTTATTTTCTACGCGGCGACGAACTGGTGGTCGGCCCGTTTCAGGGCAGGCCGGCCTGTACACGGATCGCGCTAGGCCGGGGCGTCTGCGGCACTGCGGCGCGGGAACGCCGCACGATTGTCGTGCCCGACGTACACGAATTTTCCGGCCACATCGCCTGCGACGACGCCTCGCGGTCGGAGATCGTCGTTCCGCTGATTTTGCCTGACGAGCGCCTGCTGGGAGTCCTCGACCTGGACAGCCCCTTGCCCGATCGCTTTGACGACGAAGATCGGGCCGGGCTGGAGATGCTGGCCAATGTTTTTCTTGATCGTATAGTAGCCATCTCGCTCCGCGAGATGTAGCCTTTGAAGATTCGGGGCGTTCAAGGCTACATCTCGCGGAGCGAGATGGCTACTATACGCCCGAGAGTCTATCATCAACACCAACCACCAACCAACCAACCATGACCGACCTCAATCAATACCAAAATCCGTTGATTACCCGATACTCGTCGCCGGAGATGAGCGAGATCTGGAGCCCGCAGCGCAAGTTCAGCACCTGGCGGCGGCTTTGGGTCGCGCTGGCCGAAGCGGAGGCCGAACTGGGCCTGCCGATTACGCCGGGGCAGATCGGACAACTCCGGGCACACGTCGACGACGTCGATTTTGAACTCGCCCGGCGATACGAACAGAAGCTGCGCCACGACGTGATGGCCCACGTGCATACCTACGGCGATGCGTGTCCCGAGGCGGCCGGGATCATCCATCTGGGTGCCACCAGTTGCTTCGTGACCGACAATGCCGACGTCTTGCTGTTGCGCGACTCGCTGCGGCTGGTTCGCGACCGGCTGGTGTCGGTGATCGACCGGCTGGGGCGTTTCGCCGCCGACTACCGCGATCTGCCGTGTCTCGGGTTCACCCATCTGCAACCGGCCCAACCCACCACCGTCGGCAAGCGGGCCTGCCTCTGGGCGTACGATCTGGTGCTCGATCTGGCCGAAATCAAACACCGGCTCGACACACTTCGCGCACGCGGTCCCAAGGGCACGACCGGCACGCAGGCCAGTTTCCTCGAACTTTTCGACGGCGATCACGGCAAAGTTCGCCGCCTGGAGAAGTTGGTCTGCCGGAAGATGGGCTTCGACCGGAGTTATGAAGTGACCGGGCAAACTTATCCGCGAAAGATCGACTCCCAGGTGCTCGACGCGCTCTCCGGCGTTGCCCAAAGCGCCCACAAAATGGCCACCGACTTGCGGCTCTTGCAGCATCGCAAGGAGATGGAGGAGCCGTTCGAGAAATCCCAGATCGGCTCCTCGGCGATGGCCTACAAGCGGAATCCGATGCGGAGCGAACGGGTTTGCTCCTTGGCCCGGTTCGTAATGAGCCTGCCCTCCAGTGCCGCGGCCACACTGGCCACGCAATGGTTCGAGCGCACCCTGGACGACAGCGCCAACCGCCGGCTCACGCTTCCCCAG
>JABMRP010001402.1 GCA_013202535.1 Planctomycetota bacterium | reverse complement strand
TTTCCACGTTCACGTGGTAGGCCAACCGCTCGAAATGCGCCTCAAACGTGCCGGCACACTTCCTCACCAGCAGATCGAACGATCCCTCGGCCGCTTCGAACTGGTAGCCCGCGTGTTCCATCGACACCACCCGGGCGAGAATCTTCTTCATCACCCGCTTGTCGTGCTGGATCTCGTGCGTGGTCGACTGGGCGACGATATTCGACCGGCCGGACAGTTCGCTGACCAGGATGCGGCGTTCGTTGCCCACCGCCTCGGGGGAGATGTGTTCGTAGCTGGCCGAATTGCGCGCCATGCCGCTGACGTGCATGCCGCCCTTATGGGCAAACGCGCTGGAGCCGACGAACGGCTGGTTCGGCCGGTAGTTCATGTTGACCATCTCGTAGACGTAACGCGATAGTTCCGTCAGATGTTCGGCCGCCTCGGGAGTCAGCAGATCGTAGCCCTTCTGTTTCACCATCAGGTTGGCCGCCGTGGAAATCAGATCGGCGTTGCCACACCGCTCGCCAAACCCGTTGATCGTTCCCTGGATCTGGCTGGCGCCGGCGTCAACACCGGCCAGCGTGTTGGCCACCGCCAGGGCGCAGTCGTTGTGGCAGTGAATTCCCACCGGCACCGGCAACTGGGCCACGGCCATCCTTACGGCTTCGCCGATCTCCCCCGGCATGGTACCGCCGTTGGTATCGCAGAGGGCCACGGCGATGGCGCCGGCTTCGGCGGCCGCCTGCACGGCCCGAAGCGAATACTCGGGATCGGCCTTCCAGCCGTCGAAGAAATGCTCGGCATCGAAAATCACCTGCCGCCCACTCTCGCGGAGGAATTGGATACTGTCGGCGATCATGGCCAGATTCTCGTCGACGTCGGTCTGCAGCACCTCGGTCGCCTGGAATCGCGACGTCTTGCCCACCAGCGTGATCACCGCGGCGCCGCTGTCGATGAGCGATTTCAGGCCGGTATCGGTGTGAGCTTCCGTCCCCTTGCGCCGGGTCATGCCGAAGGCGCAGATCTTGGCCCGGGTCAGGGAAAGTTCCTGGACCCGTTGAAAGTACTGGAAATCCTTTTCATTGGAACCCGGGTAGCCCCCCTCGACGTAGTCGAACCCGAGCGCATCGAGCCGCTCGGTCAGCAGCAGCTTGTCCTGAAGCGAGAAGCTGATCCCCTCGCCCTGGCTGCCGTCGCGAAGCGTGGTATCGTACACCTGGATCCGACGCATCGTTTACACTCCTGCCCGAATTATTCATGGGTCGATCGATAGTAACCCGAAGCGTAAGCGAGGACTGAACACGAATCCTCCTCGCTTACGCGTCGGGTTTCCATCTAACAAAAAACCCTCAGGCCTCGGAAGGCCTCAGGGCTGTCGTTTTCGGTCCATTGTCGGTCCCGAGCCCTCAAGGCCGCTTGTGCCCAATAATCACCACGCCGACAACGGAGCGAACGTCTCGGGCGCGGTGGTCTATCGGGTTGGCGGCCGGGGGGGTCATGGTCCGACTCTTCATCTCTCCCGTAGCCTGCGTTTGGACATAGTAGCAGGCACACTCCGTGTGCCGTAGCCCGAAGCAGCCAAACCGCCCCATCTCCTCCGGACCGACCAAACACGACGTATCGCCTCGCGCCCAGCAAGGCGGACGGCACACGGAGTGTGCCTGCTACGTGTTTTTCCAACAACTTCTAAGAGTACGATGATTCGGCAACCGAGTCAACCGCCAGAGATTGCCCGAACTACGCACTTTCGGCAGCCAAATCGTCTTCCTCCTCCTCTTCTAGTTCCTCGTCCTCGTCTTCGTCCTCCTCTTCTTCCTCATACTCTTCTTCCTCTTCCTCCTCCCATTCTTCGTCCTCTTCCTCTTCTTCGTCCTCGGCCTCTTCCCAGGGGGGGGCCTCGTCGGAGGCATCCTCGTCGTAGTCCTCGTCCTCCTCCTCGTCTTCTTCCTCGGCCTCGGCGAATTTCAGAGGTACTCTTGTGGGGGTTGTCGATTTCCCCGGCAAGCTGCTTTCGGCCGCTTCGTTCCAGGGTGCGGTCGGCTCGCTCGGTGGCTCGGGCAGGATCGTGCTGGAGCGGCGTTTGGGCGCCGTGGCCGCGGCCGGGGCCGGCGACGAAGAGGACGATCCGCACATCTGCTCCCACTGGGCCAAGTCGAGCAATATCTCGCGGGCTTGCGAGCCGTTGTACTCGCCGACGATTCCGTCCTCGGCCATGTAGTCGATCAGCCGAGCCGCCCGGCCATATCCGATACCCAGCGAGCGCTGCAATAGGGAGACGCTTCCTCGACCCTCGCGGATGACCAGATCGATGGCCCCTTCGTAGAGTTCGTCGCGGCGGCGCAATTGCGGAGCGGCCGTTTCTTCCTTGTCGTCCGTCTTGAGCTGCACCAGTTCCTTGACGAATTGCGGCTTCGTGCGGCCGACGAAATCGACCACCCGCGCAATCTCGTCGTCGGAAATAAACGTCCCTTGCCCGCGCAACAGCGTACTGGTGCCCGGCCAAAGGAAGAGCATGTCGCCGTTGCCCAGCAGTTTGTCGGCTCCCATTTCGTCCAACACGACGCGGCTGTCGGTTCGACTGGCTACCTGGAAGGCGATTCGTGCCGGCAGGTTCGACTTGATCAACCCGGTAATGACGTCGACGGTCGGTTTCTGCGTGGCCAACACCAGGTGGATGCCCACGGCCCGGCTCTTTTGCGCCAGGCGGATGATGTGCGACTCGACTTCCTTGGCCGAAGTCATCATCAGATCGGCCAACTCGTCGGCCACGATCACGACGAAAGGCATCTGCAGGGGGATCTTGGCGCGTTCTTCGTCGTCGACCGGATCGATCCGCTGCATCAACTCTTCTTCGCTGAGCTGATTGTAGCTGCTAATATGGCGCACGCCGGCCCGGGCCAGGATCGAATAGCGCTCCTCCATCTTCTCCACGGCCCAGCCGAGGATGGCTTCGGCCTTGCGCATGTCGGTCACCACCGGATGCATCAGATGGGGGATTCGCTTGTACGGACTCAGTTCGACCATCTTGGGATCGATCAGCAGCATCTTCACTTCGTCGGGCCGCCGGGTCATCAGCATCGAGACGATAATCGAGTTCAGACACACGCTCTTGCCCGTGCCCGTGCGTCCGGCAATCAGCAGATGGGGCATCGAAGCCAGGTCGACGACCGTGGAGTTGCCGGCGACGTCTTTGCCCAGGTAGACCGGGATATTCATCCGCTGGGCCTTGCCGTTGGCCTCTTCGATCGTCTCGCGGAGCCGCACCAACTGGCGCTGGCGATTGGGGATCTCGACCCCCACGGTGTTCTTGCCGGGAATCGGCGCGACGATCCGCACGCTCGGCACGCGCAAGGCGATGGCCAGATCGTCGGCCAGCGAGGTGATCTTTGCCAGCCGCAACCCGGCCTCCAATTCGATCTCGAATTGGGCAATCACCGGGCCGGTCTGGATCTCGACCACTTTGACGTTGAAACCGAAGTTGGAGAATGTCTTCTCCAGGATCTTCGCCTTGCGGCGGACGTCCTTCTCGTGCTCCTCGTAGCAGATGTCCTCGCTTTGCAGCAACAGATCCAGCCCGGGCAATTCGTACTCGGCCGCTTCGGCTCCCGTGGCCGCCTCGATTTCCTCGATGACCTCCTGCCGCTGGCTCTTGTTCGGATTGCGGATCCGCAGCGGCCGGGCCGGAGCTTCCTCGTCGGCCGAGTCCGATTCGGCTTCCTCCTCCTCCTCTTCCTCCTCGTCCTCCTCGTCCTCCAGTTCTTCCATCTCGGCGTCCGGCTGCCCGGCAAAACGGATGGGGGCGGGCTCCTCCTCCTCTTCTTCCTCACACTCGTCAAGGTCCGATGCTTTCGGCTTCGCCTTCGCCTTGGTCTTCGCCTTGGTCTTTTCGGCGTAGGCCACGGCCACGCGTTTGATGCCATGCCCCATCCCCTTGGCGGGCATACCCAGCGACCAGGCCAGGGCGCGGACGACGTAGTAATCGGTACACAGCAGCAGCCCGCCGAGAATGGTGCTGATGGCCAGGATGTAGGCCCCGACGGCGGCGAAGTTGGGTTCCAACAGCCCGCGCCCCGCAGCCCCCAGATAGCCCCCCGGACCGATAGCGGGCCCCGGCGCGAGTTGCGGCAGGGTCATGGCGATCAGCGTGGTCAGCCCGGCCAGCGAAAGCAACCAGCCGGCGGCCCGCAGCAGGGGATCGCCGATCTTGCGGCGTGCCAAGAGCACGGCGTCGAACACGATCAACGAGACCACGATGTAATAGGCCCCGGCCCCGAAAGCCTCCAGCAGTGTGCTGCTGACCATGGCCCCGGAGCGGCCGCAGAGATTGAGCGTCTCGGCCCGCTCGGGGTAGACGAGTTTGCTGGGCGGATCGGCCGGATCGTAGCTGACCAGTGCGGCGGCAAGAAAGACGGTCAGCCCGAGCAGACCTAAGGCCATCACATCGAGCTTGAGGCTTCGTTCTTCGGGCATGGACGCCGGCAACATCAAGGTGAAACTGCCACGGCATGTGTCACGGCAGCGGGGTCGATCAGGGCGCGTCCTTGCCCAAGCGAAGTCCTGGCGATTCGTCTTAAGTATCGACACCCATAGCGATTCCCGGCCAGTATGCCCCCGCGTGCCCGAGCCGTTTGCCAAGAAGTCCCGACGCAAAAGACCGCTTCGGAACGCACAACCGTCAGCACACACGCCACCCCGCACGATCGGCCGGTCGTAGGCGGAATAATCGGTAGATTCCGTCAGCCCTCGTTCCCACGCTTCGCGTGGGAACGCACGTCTTCGACGCTTCCGCGTCGCTGAAGCGGTGGTTGCCTGGACATCGGGGTAGCTACGGTCGCCAGACCGTGGGCCTTACGTTTCCCACGGTCTGGCGACCGTGGCTACACGGGGGGTATGCACGGGTGCGGGGACGCAAAGCGTCCGGGC
>JABMRP010000024.1 GCA_013202535.1 Planctomycetota bacterium | reverse complement strand
TCGTAAGTCTTTACCTGGACTATGGAAGTGCCATTCGTACCTGACCCCTTTTTGAACTTCTACGTCAACTCGACATCCGACATGATTTCGACCAACGCCGGTCCCTCGTGGGCAATAGCGTCGGCGATGACCTGATCCAGCCTGTCTGCTTCGGTCACCCGCTGGCCATACCCTCCGCAGAGTTTCGCATACTCGGCAAAATTCGGGTTCACGAGCGAAGTCTGCCAGACGGGCCATTGGCCCATCTGCTGTTCCAAGGAGATCTTGCCCAACTCGTTGTTGTTCAGCAGGATGTGCGTGATATTCATGCCGTATTTTACGGCCGTGGTAAACTCTCCCATATACTGTCCAAAACCGCCATCGCCGCTCACCGCCAGAATGGGCCGATCGGGGGCGGCGGCCCAGGCTCCCATGGCGGCCGGAAGGCCGAAACCGATCGAACCCAAGTAGCCGGACATCAACACCGCCTGCCGGCGACACTCGAAGTAGCGGCCAAAGGAATAGGCGTTGTTGCCGACGTCCACCGCGATGACCGCATCGGACGGTGCCTGGCGAGTCAATGCGGCGAAGATGGCCGCCGAACTTAGGCCCTGTCCACGATCGCGGGCCGCCCGTTTCTCTTTCTCCGCGCGCCACGCCGACCATCGACCCGCCAGCTCGTCTCGGATGTCGGCGCTCGGCGCATGCCCCGCCAATTCCCGGCACAGAATCTCGGCCGTGACTCCAATTTCTCCCCAGACCGGCACCGTAACCGGGTGAAACTTGCCCAGTGCCAGCCGATCGAAATCGACCTGGATGATCGGCTTGTTACGGTCGATCCCCGTATGCGTGGCGAACGAAGCGCCGAACACGATCAGCAGGTCCGCCCGGCTCATCAGCCCGCTGGCAATCGCCGTTCCACTGCGTCCCAGCACACCGGCCGCCAGGGGATGATCGTCCGGAATCTGCCCCTTGCCCTTGAACGTGGTCAGCACCGGCGCCCCCAACTTCTCGGCCAGAGCCACCACCTCTCCCATCGCTTCACTCGCACCATGCCCCACGATGATCGTGGGGCGAGTGGCCCGGGCGATCAACTCCACGGCCCGGTCGACAGCCCGCGGTGGCGGCGCGATGGCCACCTCCGCCAGTCGACCTTCCGGTCCGGAGGTTTCGTCGGTCGGCGCGCGGAGTGCCTGAACCTCGTCGGGGAAGATCAAGTGGGCAACCCCGCGTTGGACGATGGCATGTTTCAGCGCCAGCGTCATCAGTTCCGCGTGGCTGCTATCATGAAGCACGGTCTGACTCCAGGCAGCCACCGCCTGAAACGCCGAAGCCTGGTCGATCTCCTGAAACGCGCCGGGGCCGAGTACCTGCGTGTTGACCTGGCCGGTCAGGGCCAGTACAGGCGCTCGATCCACGTTGGCGTCCCACAGGCCGGTCAGTAGATTCGTGGCACCGGGACCCGCGATGGTAAGACACGCCGCCGGCTTACCGCTCAGCTTGGCATAGGCCGAGCAGGCGAAGGAAGCCGCACCCTCGTGGCGTATTCCAATGAAGGTTAGATTGCCCTGGGCTTCCTGCTTACGAACCGCTTCGGCCAAACCAAGGTTCGAGTGCCCCACCATGCCGAACACATGTCGCACGCCCCAGTTGACCATCGTCTCGACCATCACGTCGCTAACGCTGGGCGCGGTCTCGACAACCTCCTCGACCGCCACGTGGACTCCGTCGTCCCGCGCGTCCACGTCATAAGCCGCGACTCCCTCTTGAGGCGGATCCGATGACTCGCCGGTTCGTGGATCGAAGCCCCAGCCATGCCACGGGCACCGCAATATCCCGTCCTCCAATGCACCCTCGGACAACGGACCGCCCTGGTGTGGGCATAGCCCGTCGACGGCGCCGTATTGTCCGTCCAGCCGGGTCAGCGCGATCGTCCGAGACCCAGCTTCCACGGCATGGACGCTGTTCTCAGAAAACTCGTCGGGGTCGGCCACCTTGTGCCATTTTGTTTCCGTCGCGACCGCTTCCACGGCTGGCGCTTTGTCGGCCTGTTCATCGGGACGTTGAACTGCGGGCGTGGCCGGACGGACGTCGGAGGGCTTCACGGGAGATGGAGAGGCTGTCGGCCCGCTTTGAACTCGGGCGTGGCATGCTGGTTTGGGTTCCGCTCGGGGTGGCGCATCCGGTTTGCTCGGGGAACTGCCGCGCAAGTAGTACATCACCACCGTCGCCACGGCCCCCACGCCGATGAACAAAACACCGAGCACGGCATTGGTCAGAGGGTCCATCAAATCACTCCGGCGATTTCGCGTAGGTCTCGGTCAAGTATCGAACGATCGTTGAGAGCTCCCTCTCGTTTGCCTCCAACCCCTCCTCCACCATCTTCGCCACCAGTTTTCGGGCCTCGTCTTCGGAACCGGGTGGAAGAGTGGTAACCATTTTCGTCTTATGGCACTGTGAGCATTTGGCCTCGAACAACCTCTCGGCCTGGGCCGCGTCGTAGGTGGCCGGCTGAACTTCTGTCCCGGCGACGGCTTCGGCTGCCTGCATGGATCGGCTACGGCGTTCCTGTTCGTCCCGCAATTGCCGTGTCGAGCGCTGTAAATCGGGCGACAGCGCGATAAGGTACGCGGTCACCTGCCACTGACTATCTTCATCCAGGGGACTGGTCAGGGTCGTCCGGTCGGCCATGCGCTGCACGGTTTGCCGCCAGTTTTGCGGGGTCCGCGGTTTGGCCAACACCGTCCGCAGGTCGTGACAGGCAATGCAATCCTGGCGGAGGATCCGCTGGCCGGCACGAAGGGACTCCGTCGAGGAAAAACGATCGCTCGCCCCTTTTTCCTCCACCACCTGGCCCAGAAGCAGACTCACCCGCTGGCGATTCTCCTCGGTGAATAGCTTCGCGGTAGCCATCGCTTCGCGAAAAGCCGCGGGCACCGAGATGCCGATCAACACCACGCTGCCAACGAGAATCGCGGTGCCCAGCATCGGAACCAGCCCATGGTCCAGCCGGAGAAAGAACCTCACGATGGCGATCTTCAGCAGGAGTATCGTTCCGACGGCCACGCCCAGCGACAGGTGAACCACGGAGCGCGCCGGGAACTCGATCTGATAGGTCCACAAACGGGGGATCATCTGCACCAGCAGCACCAGATAGATGGCCAGAAAGAGGTAGCCGAACACCCGATGTGCCATCGTGGCCCGGTTCGGCGCGGCCGGGTACGCATCGGCTTCCAGAAGCACGAAATTGGATTTCGCCGTGCTGCATACGGGGCACGTCCACGTGTTCGGCAACGCGGTCCAAGCCGTGTCTTCACTACCCTCGTCGTACGCGTATCCGCAGACGGAACATTGGTAACGAGCCATTTCGGCTTCCCCTTCTTGCGGTATTGTCAGCCACGTATCCTGCCGGTGTCGCGCAAGAAACATAGCAGGAAATCGCGACGGACAGGATCGGAATCCTGAGATTACACCATCATCGTCTTTAGGTACTCGGTTCCGATGCTTCCTTCGCGGCAGAAGGAGGTAACGGTGAAGGCGGCGGAGTGCCTGGCCTGGATGTCGAGCGCTTCAGACAGCGTAGCGCCGCAGGAGTCCCTGATCGATTGCATGATGGCCGTGCGGGCCGCTTCCGTGGCCGGGCTGTCGGAAACCGGCACGCCCACGTCCGCGGGGATATCTTGCAGCATACCCTCGTTTAGTTTCCTCATGGTCACCCCGGCCGTCGTGCCGGAGGCAAGACGCCAAACTGTCGCAAGCGCGTCTTGCATCGGACCCGAGTAGTCGATCAGCCAATCCACGGCGTCTCTGGCTTTCACCGGCGCTGCGGTCAGCAACATCTTGACAAGCTTCGGCCACTGGGACCGGTCGGCTTTTCTGAACGGCCAGTGGCAGCCCTCCATGCCCGGCACCACCGGCAGCGTCACTTCCGGCATTGCGAGTACCGTCTCCTCGACGGCGACCAGATAGTGGCAGTGCATGAGCAGTTCCAAGAAACCGCCCAGGCAGCGCTTGCCGCCGGCGAAGCCCACGGACACTTGGAACTCGTCGCAGAGCCGCCTGGCCGTTGCAGACCAAGTGGCGGACACCCGGCGTCCAGCCTCCACGTCATCCAGAGCAGGAAAAAACTCACGGGTGTCGGCACCGACCATCTGCGTGGCCAGGTGGAAGTCGCCGGTGAGAATCAGACGGGCGACCCCTTCGGCCTTGAGCCAGTCGATGGCCCGGTTCAATTCCTCGTCGACGTCGCCGTTGTAGGTTTCCCGGCTGATCGTGATGACTCCCACGTTCCCGTCATGTTCGGCGTTGACGTACAACTGCTGCCACTCGGGGCTGCCAAGTTGCTCGAACTCGGCCGGATACCAAGAGCTACCGGCCGCTTCGGGGTGGAGTCGGTGATACGCCTCGACCGTCTTGATCGCTGCTTCGCCCCCCACGCTACGGATCATGGCAAGAACACCCGGGCGGAACTGCGCGCACAGCTCGCCAATTGCATTGATGTGGGACAGGTGGCCCCTCTGTTGGTGAAGTATCAGGCTGGCCATCTGGAACAACGGGCCCTGGATCCAACTGCTGAACTCATCCTCCGCCTCGTCATCCATGGACCAGTTGACCAGGGGCCGGAAGTGGTCCAGCGGATACCAGTCCTGGCCGGTCACTTGCCGCTCATCCAACTCCGCTGTGGGACGGAACAACGGTCCGTACTGCTGGGCAAGATGATGCAGGCAGGACCAGGTCAGGAAATTCGCTCCCCCCGCGCCGATGACGTCATGCGCCCGGAACGGATTCGGACCGACGAACTTCCTGATGTACTTGTCGATCTTCCAGAAAGGCATGTTGGTTGCCCGGTGATATCTCAGGCCGGCGAGCGTCACGCCGCAGAACAACACATCGAGGACAAACGACCAGTCGTCGCTGACCGGAACCGGGATCAGGCCCAGCGCCCAGAGAAGTTGCGTAATGGGGGAAGTCTCCTCTTCAACAACCTCCCAGACCTTGTTGATCTCATGCGGAAAGGCCGGGTGCGCCACGCCCACCCCCAATTCGGAACTCGGGAACCCGGACGTGACGGAGCGGATCTCTATCCCTGGAAACGCTTCACGGAATATCTTGTAGTGGGCTTTCTTGATCTCGAGAATCTCCGGAATCGCTTCCAGAAGAAAACGGGGGCGCGCATTCTTGAGGTCCGCCGGAAGGCTGTTCCCGTCGTACGTCATCCGGACGATGTTCCCCATGACGCGATCGGCGCGCTCTTTTCCGAAGGCCTCCACCAGGGCCGGATACTGCGGGCCGATCCCATCGGCAGTGCGGGGGCGACTGAGACTTATCGACTTCACTCCAAAAGGCTCCAGGCGGGAAGTGAGTTGCATCATCTTCCCGGCGCCGACGATCCCGTGGGCTCCGGAGATCACCAGCGAGCCGCGGTCGCCGGGACCACCGAACACTCGGTCCACCAGATCGCCGGCGTCGACGGGCAGCCTTCCGCCTCGAAAGATGTCCGTAACCGAGCCAAGTCCCAGTGTCTGGAGTGTTGACTGTCTGATCGACTTTGTCATTTCGACTCACCTCCTTCCGTGACTCTCAGCAGCGCTGCGATGCCCACGTCTCCCGCGGCGCATCCGAACAGCAGCACCAGCCCGCCTCCCAAATCGACCGCTTCCTCCAGAGATTCGATCAACATCCTGGTCAGCGTCGGACCCTGAGGATGTCCCCAGACCAGCGAGCAGCCGGTCTTGTTAAGCTCGCCCCAGTCATACTCCATGACTTTGGAAAAGATGGCGTCGTTGATGGCAAACGGGTTGTGGCTCTTGACCACCGCCATGTCCGCCATGGTAAAGCCGGTCTTGGCCAGCAGTTTTTGCACGGCGAGCGTGGGAGCCTCCGGCATCAAGGCCGGACGGGTCCTGATCTCGGCCTTGGCGACAAACTGAATAACGATTTCAGGCCGCGGGCTGAGTTCCCGAGCTTTCTCCGGGGTCGTCACCAACAGCGTAGCCATCCCATCCGATGCGTGCGTCTGGGTCCCCGTCGTCACGCAGGTATCCAACTCGCGCATCTGGCGCAGATCGTCCAAGGTCAGTTGGCGAACTCCGACATCCTCGTCGATGCTGCCCAGAAATCGGCCTTGCACATTCAATACTTCCAGCGGCACGAGGATGCGATCGAGAAACCCGGATGCCTTGGCCTCGAAGTACTGTTGATACCGGCAGAAGGCGAGGTCCTCGACCTCTCTTCGATCAAGACCGTGCTTTCGGGCCGCATTGCCGGCGGTCTTAATCATCGCCTGGCCGGTGGCCGGATCGAAGCCGAAATTGTCCCAGACGTCGCTCAGGGCCACCGTTCTCCGGTGAGCCCGCCGTTCGGGGAACACGCCGACCGGCGAATCGCTGGTCCGGTCGAAGGTCAACACACCGACGACGTCACTGGCCCCACTCTGGACTTCCGCACCGGCGAGCAGGGCGGCCTGGAGCCCGGTCGCACAGGCCTGTTCGACATGAAATCCCGGGATGCGGTGCCCCAGGCAGCTCGCCACCAGCGGCGCATTCCAGAACTTCCAGTGCCAAGGAACGGTGGAACCGATGATGAGATAGTCCAACTCGCTCTTCGGAACCTTTCGGATTCCGAGGATCCGGTTCATCGCCTCGCCGGCAAACTGGCCTATGTTG
>JABMRP010001401.1 GCA_013202535.1 Planctomycetota bacterium | reverse complement strand
GCGTCGAAGGTGACAATCAAGTCGTCGCCGGCGCGTTCCGTTTTCAACATTTTGCCGCCGCGGCCGAAATTCACCTCTTCCGGCGCGCCAAACCGTAGCGAGTAAACGTCAACCTCGGTCTGGGGATCGAAACCGTCCTCGGCCGATATTCTGACGCGGATGGTCTTCGTTTCGGCGGTGATGCGATCCTTGTCGAGGATGGTCAACAGCCGGCCGTGTTCGTCCTGTAGTACCTTGGGACGCTCGTACTTGTACCAGTCGACCTTGGCTTCATCCTCATAGACGGGGATGCCCGGCCGATGCTTCATGGCCGGTTGATCGGTTACTTCCAATGTTGCCTTCATGCGAGTACCGCACCTTTTCGCGTTTCGGCTGATATCATTGCGGGATGGAGTGTTTGGGAAGGAGAGCGGGCCCTTCGTCAGGAGGTGAACAGGTTCTTCGTGGCAAAACTCGGGTCGCTGGTCAGATGCACGCCGAGTCGGCGCAGGCCGGTCTCATCTCCCGGTGTGGGGATGTGCGTGATGTGGACGTCACAGCCTCGCAGTTGCTTCAGCGTTTCGACGCACAACTGGGCCATCGGATTGGTGGCGACGCTGATGCCCAGGGCGAAGAGGGTCTCCTGCAGGTCAAGGCTCACGGCGTTTTCGCCGAGGACTTCCTTCTTCATTCGCGCCACCGACTCGATGATGCTCGGCGCCAGCAAGTGGATCTCGGTGGGCACGCCCGTCAGTTGCTTCACCGCGTTGATCACCAGTGCGGAGGCGGCGTGCATGAGCGGGGAATTTGTCCCCGTGACGATGCGGCCGCCGCTGAGCTCGATGGCCGCGCCGCAGCAGACGCCCTCGTTGCCTTTTCCCTGCTGTTGTGCCTCCTCGGCTGCCTGCCGGGCGGGCTCGACCACCGTGCGATCCTCCGGCCTGATGTGGAGCACTTCCATCAGCCGTTCGACCCGCTGGACGGTCCGCTGGTCGGCCAACCCCATGACGTACTCGGAGGAGTAGCGGAAATAGCGGCGGATCACCTCGGCACGGGAAGCAGCCCGGACCTCGTCGTCGTCAACGATGCCGGTGCTCGCGCGGTTTACGCCCATTTCCGTGGGCGAACGGTAGATCGGCTTGGCTCCGGTGATTCGCTCAAGGATCTTGTGGAGAACGGGGAACGCCTCGACGTCGCGGTTATAGTTGATGGCCGTCTCGCCGCAGGCCTCCAGATGGAAGGGGTCGATCATGTTCACGTCGTGCAGGTCGGCGGTGGCTGCCTCGTACGCGACGTTCACCGGATGCATCAGCGGCAGATCCCAGATCGGAAAGGTCTCGAATTTCGCGTAACCGGAAACGATTCCGTGGAGGTGGTCGTGGTAGAACTGGCTCAGGCAGGTGGCCAGCTTCCCGCTGCCCGGGCCGGGGCCGGTGACCACCACCAGCGGCTTCTCCGTCTCGATGTACGGATTGGCGCCGTAGCCTTCGGAACTGAGGATCCGATCGACTTCGGACGGGTAGCCCTTGGTGGGACGGTGGGTGTAGACCGGTATGCCGCGACGCTCGAGCTTGTTCTTGAACTGCACGGCCCCCGGCTGGTCATCGAAGCGGGTGATCACCACCCCCCGTAGCTCGATGCCCCATTGGCGGACGTCGTCGATCAACTTCATGGCGTCGGCATCGTAGGTGATGCCGAAGTCGGCCCGCATTTTCTTCCGCTCGATGGCCCCGGCGTGGATGCACAGGAGGATCTCGGCCTCATCCTTGAGCTTGGCCAGCAGACGCATTTTCACGTTCGGATCGAAGCCAGGCAGCACTCTGGCCGCATGGTAGTCGAACAGCAGCTTTCCCCCAAATTCGAGGTACAGTTTTTTACCGAAGCGATCGGCGCGATCAAGAATGGCGGCCGATTGCTCCTGCAGATACTTGTCGTTGTCGAAGCCGATTGCATCCTGCATGGGTCTCTTTCTTGACGGGGTTCAGGCCGCAAGAGCGGCGCAAAGCCTTACCTGGACAGTCGAGTCCGCCTCCGTGGATCACGCGCCATTAGCGATCACCGCAAATCGACGCCGCGACCTCGGAGGTAGTCCTTCAGTTCCGGGATGCCGATCATGTGAAAGTGGAACACGGACGCTGCCAGCAGGACCGTGGCGCCGGCTTCGACAGCCTCGTAGAAGTGCTCCAGTTCGCCCGCGCCGCCGGAGGCGACAATTTGGGCCGACGTGGTTTCCTTCATCGCGCGGATCACCGGCAGATCGTAGCCGGTCTTG
>JABMRP010001400.1 GCA_013202535.1 Planctomycetota bacterium | reverse complement strand
GCTTCGGTTCCGGCGGAACGTCTTCCGGGGTTTCTGGCTTCGGGGGAGGATCTTCGGGCGGTTTGGGCGATTCGTTCTCGACGGGCGCCGTCGGTTCGTCCGGCGGTTTGGCAGCGGGCGGCTCGGCGGTCGGTATCGGCAACTCGTCTTCATCAGGAACCGCATCACCGACGGCAAGCCCATCCGGCGAATCGGCTGGCGGTATGCAACCGGGGGAGAGCACCAGGATGCCCAGAATGAACGTTGCGAGCAAGCATCGGGCTATACTCAGTGAAAGAAGGTTCTTCTCCAATTTCCGGGACAGTGGAGTCGCCGGGAGTACGGGTTCCTCTTCTCTGATCCGACGGCACGGACACGAACAGAGAAGAGGAACCCGTACTCCGCCCCTGTGCCGTGCCGGAAATCGCGGGAGCATCCCGGAGTCTGAAGAAGACCCGGACAACGGGAGTCGCCTTCCGTCTCGGCCACTATGGGGTATGCACGTCATGGTCACTCATCGAATGATCTATCGTCCCCGGTTCAGCCGGCTTCGCTGATTGAGGTAATCGACCAGCACGGTGCCCATGTCGAGGCTCGTGTCGACCAATACCCGTTCGATGCGGTTCCGCTGGCAGAGTATCTCCAGGTCGTCGTTGAAGCGGTTCATCGCCCGGAGGTAGGCATCGCGGATCTGGTCGGGTTGGGCCAGCAGTTCGTCGGGCACCTCAAGGCCGACGAATTTCGTCATGTCGTCGAACTCGAAGGCCAGTTCGTCGTGGTGCATGACTTGGAAGAGGACGATTTCGTGGCGATGATAGCGCAACTGCTGCAGCGCGGCTTCGAGCGGTTCGAGTTCGGTGAAGAAGTCGCTGAAGATCATCACCACCTCGCGGCGTTTCATCCGCCCGACCAGTTCCGTGAGGCAATCGGCCATCGAGGTCTTGTTGGCCGCTTCGCTCTGGTCCAGCAGTTCGGTCATGTGGATGACCTGGGCCATCGAGTTGCTCGGCGGCACGACGCTCTGGATCTTTTCGTCGAAGGTGGCCAGCGAAACCTTGTCGCTTTGGCGAATGATACTGTAGCCCAGCGCGGCGATCATCTGCCCGGCATACTGCAACTTCTGCTGGGAGTCGTCGCCGTAGCGCATCGACGCGCTGGTATCGAGGACGAAATGGCAGACCAGATTGGTCTCCATTTCGTACTGCTTGACGAAATACTTCCCGCGCGTGAAGTAGACTCGCCAGTCGATGTGCTTCGGGTCGTCGCCCCAGACGTACTCGCGATGGCCGGCAAACTCGACGGCGAACCCCGACAGGGGCGACTTGTGGGCACCGGCCAGATTGCCGATGACCAGCCCGCGCGGTTCGATGCGCCGGCCGGCGATGCGGCTGAGCACTTCCGGGTTGAGATATCGGGAAAGGATCGTTCGGGCCACTGAGTTACTCTCGGTTGGGGTTGCTCTCGTTGGGGGCTACTCTCGGTTGGTGCTCACGCGGCCGGGTGTTCGTAGGCCTTGTCGGCGGGTACGGCTTCCAGGAGCATATCGATCAACTGGTCGCTATTGATGCTGTTGGCCTGGGCGGCGTAGTTGCCCGCGATGCGATGGCGCAGGGCCGGCTTGATCACCGCCTGGATGTCGTTGACCGTCGCGTGGTAGCGGCCGTGCAGAATCGCCCGGGCCTTGGCGCAGGTGACCAGCGTCAACACACCTCGTGGCCCGGCGCCCCAGTTGATCCACTTATTGACGAACTCGGGTGCCTCGGGCGTTTGGGGGCGCGTCGCCCGGACCAGAGCCCAGGCGTATCCCAACACCTGATCGCTGACCGGCACGCGGAGCACGAGTTCCTGAAGGTGGACGATGTCCTCGCCGGAGAGAATCGGCGAGATCGTACCCTGTCTGCCGGTCGTCACGCGGCGGGCGACCTCCCATTCCTCGGGGCCACTGGGGTAATCGACCTTGATGTAGAGGAGGAAGCGGTCGAGTTGGGCCTCGGGCAAGGGGTAGGTGCCCTCTTGCTCCAGGGGGTTCTGCGTGGCCAGTACGAAGAACGGCACGGGCAGCTTGTGGACCGATCCGCCGGCGCTGACCTGACGCTCCTGCATGCCCTCGAGCATGGCGGCTTGCGTCTTGGGCGGCGTGCGGTTGATCTCGTCGGCCAGG
>JABMRP010001399.1 GCA_013202535.1 Planctomycetota bacterium | reverse complement strand
GCCTGGCCCAGACGGGTGCTCCCGGATTCGCCGTCGGGCGTGCCCATGCTGATCGAGCGGTCGACGAGTATCGTCAGCAACGGCTTTCCACCCGGGGGGGCGATGCGCTGCAGCCACGTGGGGTTCAAGAGAATGGCCAGCGGGATCACGGCCGCGACGGTCATCAGCACCATCAATGCCCACCAGCGACGCCGCTGCACGCGATGACGAGAGGCCACCGCATACCAGACGAGCAACCCGGCGGTCAGCGCGGCCAGCGGCAGCCACAAGGCGATCGGAATGAAAGGTTCGAGTTCGAGGTGTGTCATGGGTATGGATATTGGTGGTGGTTAAGTTTAGCCCCGGCACTTGTGCCAGGTGTTTCAAAGCACGGTCGTTCCCATTTTCCTCCCAACACCTGGCGCAAGTGCCCGGGCTAAACTACGTTCTAAATCCCAACAGCGCGACGATCTCGCCCATCACGCAAACCGCACAGGCGGCGGCCAGCCATGTCCAGAAATCGTCGCGATGATCTCCTTCCCCTTCTTCGTCGCGGTAGTAGACGTCCAACTCGCCGGTCTGCCGATCGACCAGCGTTTCCTTAGGCATCCGCTGCAGGTCGCTCTCCTCGGCCGGACGGTTTACCGCCGCGGCAAAGACGGTCGACCGCTGGGCGGCGATCCGGTAGACCCCGGGCTCGGCCGGCGTGGGCCAAGTCCAGGCAACACGGGAGCCCCGAGTTTCGAGTTTTCCGTACTTGGCGTCGAGATTCTCCTCGCCCGCCGGGCCGACAATGCGAAGCCCGCGGGCCGAGTCGATCTCGTCGGGCAGATACACGTCGCGCGGTCGCCCCGACTCGAACCATCGCTCCGCGTCGCCCCGATCGAGCATCTCCTCGACCAGCGTTTCCATCAACAGGGGCAGCGCCTTGGACCAGCGCAGATTGGACGCCTCCAGATCGGCATTGAGCACGGCAAGCGAACCGGTCGGCGAGAGGGCCAGCACGAGACACGCGGTTCCGTCGTTGTACGTGGCCAGCACGTCGCCGGCCAAACCATTGGGCGCCGGGTGGGAATCCAATCCGCCGAAGAAACGCAGAGGGCCCACCAGCGAGGAGAAAGAATCTCCCCACGCGGCCAGCGGGCCGTCGGCCGGTTGCGGCGAGTTGATGAACAGGTTGCGTCGCGCCTGGCCCGCGGCCGGCGGAACGAAGCGGACGGGCATCGTCAGCCCGCTGCCCAGCGACTCGGCGGCTTCGGCAAGCCGGTCCAGGTTGGTCGCGTCGATCGGTTCGGCCGCCACGTAGAGCATCGGCCGCCCGTGCGACAGCGCACCGGCCAGCAACGTGATCGAATCCGCCGTGAGTTTGCCCGGGTGGTCCAGTACGATCAGATCCGCCGGAGCCAGTTCGTGCGGATCGAGGTCGCGGGGGTCGATTCGTCTCAGATCGGCCGAGGCCTTTTCGCCCAGCGCCCCGTCGGGAACCAGGGCCATCTCCAGATGATGGCTCGAAGATCCTCGCTGCCCGGCTTGCTGGCGCGTGATCAACGCGAAAACCGGTTTGGGGCGCACCTGGGCGACCAAGGGCCGGCTATTGTCGGCCGCGAGCGCGTCCTCGACACCGACCAACTGGGCCGTACCGGTCTGCCAGCCGAGTTGCTCCAGCGGGACGTTTCGGGTCAGCAGGATCGTTTCGCCCGAGGGGCAGGTATCCGCGAGCCGATAGGTGGCCTCGCCCAGGGTCGCTTCGACGGTCACCTCACGGGGCGTGGATGAGAAGTTTCCTACCCGAATTCGCAATTGTCCATTTTGCCGCTCACCGGCCGAGGTATAACAGACGGCGCCAAGGACCGCCAGATTGGACGGCGGGCGCCCCGTGGCGACCGGCTCGAACTGCACTTGGGTCTGGCGAGGCCAGGTGGCGTCGAAGCGAGCGCGCGTCCAGTTGGACCGCTGGAAATCGCTCACCACGATCAACTCGCGCCGCCGGAGATCGTCATCGGGAATCGACATGAGCATTTCGCGAGCCATCGCCAGCGCCGCCTCGACGTCCACCGCTTGCGGCAGCACTTCGCAGTGCTCCAGAGCGTCGCGCAGGGCGTTGAAATTAGTCGAGGGCCCCTCGAAGACGGGTTCCGCAACGGCCCCAGCCAGAATCAGGTTGGTCTTCAGCCCGGGACGGCCTTTGAGAAATCGGGCCGCCTTGCTTCGGGCAATGTCGATCGCGCGGGTGTTCCCCTCGATGGCCGCCATGCTCTGGCTCACGTCGACGATCACCACGCGCACCGCCTCGCCTTCCTGGTCTTCGGCGACCAGCGGTTGCTGCCCCCATTGGGGCCGGGCCACCGCCGCGGCCAACAGCAACACGGCCAGCGTACGCAGCAGCAGCACCAGGAAATCGCGCAGACGATGCCGGGCGCGCCGCTGACGGATCGCCTCGCGCACGAAGCGCAACGTCGACAGCGGTACGGGGACCGGGCGCGGTCGCGTGAGAAAATGGACCGCCACCGGCACCGCCGCCGCGGCCACTCCCATCCAAATTGCCCAAGGGTGAACGAATGGCATCAATATTCTTGCGAGTTCAACTACGGGGTACTAACAACCTCATCCCGACCGTTCCACCAGAAATCCTCCCAGGGTTTGCATGTAGGGAACGGCCGTCGATACGTGGCGATAATCGCAACCGCCGGCCAGCGCGAACTGGCGTACGCCGGCTACGTGGGCCGCAAACCGCTTCCGATACGCCGAGCGGATTTCCGCCGGCGAACACATCACCTGACCGTCATCTTCCATGCCTTCAAAACGGTACGCCGAACCGTCGGGCAGACGCTCTTCGTCGGGGTGGACCAGATGCAACAACACGACTTCCCAATTGCGATGCCGAAACATCCGCAGCCCGGCGAGCACGTCCTGGAGATCGTCCATAAGAAAATCGCTGAGCAACAGGAGCACTCCCCGCCGGCTGCTCCGCTCGAACAGATCGCGGAGCGGCGGGCCCATTTCCCGCGACGGCCGAGTCTGGATATTCTCGACCGTCTCCTGCAAACGCAGCACGTGCGACGGCGTTCCCCCCGGCGGAAGCCAGCCCCGCAACTCGCCGTCCAGCACGGCCAGGCCGACTTGATCCTGGCCCAAAGTGATCACGTGGCTCAAGGCGGTGGCCAGGTACTGGGCGTACTCCAACTTCGAGCCGGTCGCGTCGCGGTTGCCGCGGGCGCCGAAGCGCATCGAGCCGCTGGCATCAATGGCCACGGTACAGAGCAGGTTGGTTTCTTCCTGGTGCAGGCGAATGAAGGCCTTTCCAGTGCGTGCGTACACTTTCCAATCGAGCCGGCGCAGGTCTTCGCTGCCGGAGTACTCGCGAAAATCGACGAACTCGCCGGCCCCGCCCTGCTGGCGCGACTGATGGCGGCCGCTGTAGGCCCCTTCGATGCGATGGCGCGTGGTGAAACGCGTGTGTTCCACCGCGGCCAGCGCACGCAGGTCCAGGAATCGGCTCTTCGCTTGCGTGCTCATACCGCCACTTCTTCAAGCAACTGCCGAACGATCTGTTCGGTGGTAACCGAATCACCGACCGCCCGATGGTTGACCATCACCCGATGCCGGAGGATCGGGACAGCCACCTCGCGCACATCGTCGGCGATCGGCGCATGCCGCCCCTTAAGCAACGCCCGGGCCTTGGCCGCCAGCACGAGATTCTGCGAACCGCGCGGTCCCGCACCCCAGGCAACGTAATCGCGAACCTTTTCCGTCGCCCGGGGATCGTCGGGCCGGCTGGCTCCACAAAGGGCCACGGCATAAGAGGCCACGTTCTTTGCCACGGGAACGGCCAACACCAGATCGCGAAGCTCGAGAAACTCTTGCCGATCCAACGCCGCATCGGGCAACGGCGGAATGCCGCCGGTCGTTTTCATCACGATCTCTTCTTCTTGCTCCGGCGACGGATAGCCGATGCGGATTTCCATCATGAAGCGGTCCAACTGGGCCTCGGGCAGCGGATAGGTGCCCTCCTGCTCGATCGGGTTCTG
>JABMRP010001398.1 GCA_013202535.1 Planctomycetota bacterium | reverse complement strand
CGCCCTGGAAACGGGTGCGGAGCAACTGCCGATCCGAAATGAAATCGAACGTGTAGCCACGATCGCTCATCCAGCGGCCGGCTTCGCCACAGGCGGCCTTCTCGATCCAATCGGGATGATGCACCGAGAACCGCTGCTCCCGGTTGCCGCCGCTCATCCAGAGGTCATATACGGGCCAGTAGAGCAGCACGTCGTTGTGCGGACGCCCCTCCTGCAGGACGCTCTGGCATCGCGTGACATAGGCGTTGAGAACGGGGAGATCGCGGAAGATCGAATTGCGGGCGTTGGCCTGGGTCGATGCGTAAAACAGCCATCCCGGCCAGGTCGCCTCTTTCGGGGCGTAGCAGATACCGTGGTAGTAAATGCAGTTGATGCCGCACAGCAGCAACTTGTCCGACTCCGCTTTGATGTGGGCCGGGGCCGTGTGGAAGTGATTCCGCAGCCAGGTAAAGCTCTCGGAGATCACCACGTTGCGGCCGGCGACGTGCGCAGCGGAGGAAGCGAATCGGTTGACCGGGTCGCTCTGCCGGTCCGGACGGATCCACTTCGGATCGCGACGGTAACCGGGGATGTCGAACTTCGACGCCCCGAACACCTCCGTCTCGGGGATTTCGGCCGCGGCGTACATGTCGAGCAGGTTGGCCGGCGCGCCGTGCGCCTGCATCCGCAGACCGCTGCCCCGCTCCTTACCCCAGCCGACGATCTGCTCGACGCGTCCGATGAGCACGTCGGAGAGCGTCGCCCGGTAGTCGCAGACGATTCGCCTCACGTGGTCCGGATCGCCGCGGCCGGCCAGCGCTTCGGCATGTTCCTCCAGCGAGTAACCGCGCAACCGCCGGAACGATTCGAGAAACTCCGGGCACCAGTTGCCCGGGTTTTCAAACGAGTCGTAGTAAAACGCCCGTGGCGGGCTGCCGTTTCCTTCGGCAAATTGCCGGCCGATCCGGTCGAGGTGAAATGCGACGGCGGCCTTCGAGTAGGGATTGATGGCTAGTCCCGCGCCACCGGGGCCGGCCCGTTTCACTTTGGCGCCGTTGGGCCGGGCCACGATCCGGCCATTCTCGACGGCGAACGTCTGCTCGCCATGCTCCGCGGTCACGTGCGGTCCGCCCATCCGCCAGCCGGAACTGGGCGTCAGATCGACGTTCATTCCCAGCCGCTTCGCTTCGGCCACCGCATGGTTGAACATTTCGAACCACGCCGGCGAGAAGATGTCGATGAACCGATCTTCCTCGCCGCGGACCCCGTAGATGCCGACCACCCCCATGTTGCCCCAACCCGCCTTGCGGTAGGTTTCGAGGTTCCAGGTCAGGTCCTCTTTGGTCACCGCGCCGCCGGGCCACCACCAGTAGGTCCCGGGGCGGCACTCTGCCCGCACTTCCGGCCAGCCCATCGCGCCTCCTTGACCCTCTGCCGGGAGAAAGGCGTCGGGCGGAGTCCACGATGGTGTGGCTGGCGCGTAGTCTTCCGGGCGTTCGGGCGAGTCCTCCGCGGCCGACCATGTCGGGCCGAGTAACCCACTGAATGCCACGAAGGTTAACGTCCATCCCCAGTGGCGTGTACTCATGAGAGAACCTTTCTTGTTCTCGATGTTGCCGTGCCACGCATTGAAGGTGGCGGCCCGAATTACTTCTCGGCAAACCTCGCGCGATACTCGGGCTCCGGGCCGGCCGCGGCAATGATCGCTTTGCCGGACTGCTTCACCTGATCCGCGTCACCGAAATGGTTGTCTCGCCAGGTGTGCCACTCCCTGGAACACTGATTGAACCGGACCGGTTCGGCGGCCGTGTCGTGGATCACGTTCCGCTCGAACAAGAACCCTTTGCTCCCCTCGTCGATAAACATCCCGTTGTTGGGGGACCCTTGTGCAAACTGGCTGCGACGCGCGTCGTGAAAATGGTTGCCCCGGATGATCGTGCCGGGCTGAAAACCGAGCGTGTAGAGGCAGCCGCCGTCGCAGAGGCGATTCATGACGTCGAATACGTGATTGCTCTCGACGAAGTTCTCCTTGCAGGGGGTCGGATTGGGGTTCCACTGCCAGCCGACCGAAATCCCGCTGTAAGGCAGGTCGTGTACCCGATTGTGCGAAATGACCGATCGTTGCGTGAACCCAAGCCAGATGCCCGTCGCTCCGTAGTACTCGACGCCGCACGCGTGGACGTGATTGTTGCTGACGCGATTG